>JAGVTF010000193.1 GCA_019136955.1 Verrucomicrobiota bacterium | reverse complement strand
GGTGGTTTCAATGTGAAATGCGTTCTGGTTATATTACCATTCTGGGGGATTGACAGCTTGGGACAAATCTGAGAAACTGACCCAAAGTTTATGAGTATTTTTACTTATACGATTCCAAAGTTTGACCAGGCTGTTAAAGCAAGGAATGTTGCTATACTCTATGCAATGCAAGAGGTAGAAGGTAAACCTTGGAATGGAGGCACAATTTCTCAGGAGGAGGATGGTCATGCATCATCCCCACCCAAGAAAAGAGTGTAAAATAAAGAGCTGATCATACTGTAATAAATTTAATTATTAGTGAAATAGAGAAGAATGATGAATCAAAAAAACTCAAGACAAGGCGTGTATTTACTCTTGATGCTGCTTGTTCCAGTGTTATTGATTGTTCTTTTTTCTGTTAAAAATCGTTTTAGTCACGACATCCCGTTCAACATACATGAGACGAGAAGCATACTGCTATCATGGGAAAAATTATATTTTGTGCCAATTTCTGACAATAAGAAATTGCTTTCTTACTTAAAGAGTGTGCCCATATCGGGCGAAGATTTGCTTTCGCCGATTCAGAAGGACACGTTATTTTCTTCTATCGTGACGATGTGCGATGCCTACAGCCGGGGGACATACGATGCCTATAAGAAATTCCGAATCCCGGAAGGGATTCCTTATGAACTCAGTGAAACAGAGTGGGAGAAAATCACGCTGGACTGGTATCAATCTCATCCGGAGGCGGCACCCGGTGAGATTCCAAACGATTTGGAATTGTTTCAATGGAACGTTCTTAAACAGAGCAAGGGAACATGTTATAAAGATTATTGGCAAAAGATTTGCATGGATAGCCGCAATATTTATAAAAAACTGGGCACCAAAAGTTTGCTGGATCAGGATGCCCGTGCCGGTATTTATGTAAGCCGGGACTTTTTGTGGAACATGAATAACGGGGCGGGGAACTTTTATAACATGTTTACAGCCAATGGGATTTTAAACATTGTGCCTTTTTTCAGGTTTTATCCCAATGGGATGGAAGATTTAGATTCTTTTGCATCTGAAAAAGTTTTGTCCGTCAGCCTCTATTTTTTTGTAAAACCTTCACCGCCGGAACCGGTAATATCTCTGGCAGTGCAATGGGTTTGGGATGAACAAACAACCCAGTGGATTCCGATGAGCATGGTTCGAGGAGACTGGATGGCCATGGAAAACCCGGAATTTTCTAATCCCGGAAGGTCTTTTGTGTTTTAATTGAATACGGTATTACAACTAAAATAATTTATATGAGAGTTATTCATTTTTCATTTAAAGTTTTCCTTTTAATGTTTTTAATGACAAACATTTTTTCTTTTGCAGAAGATACACAAATGGAAGTCGTTAATAAAGAATATCAAGCCAAGTTGGAAGCCATACACCAGGATAAAATGAAAATATTAGCCCGGTGGAAAGAATTGCCCTATGAGACAATTTCAACTAACAGTTCATTTAAGGAATATATCGACAATATTAAATTTCAAGGGGAAGCGCTTGGAGACTTGACGGAAGATCAATCTGAAAAACTTCAAGCGGGTTTATACAATATGTTCCTCGCCTACAATCAGGGAGATTTAAAAACATATTTAAAATTTCGGACACCACAGGGACCTGAGTGGAAATTAGAATATAATCTCTTGTGCAACTGGCTCGCAAAAGAAGGAAAGAGAGCAGATACAAACAATGAAAACCTTCATCTAACTTATGAAACATTAAGGGATGAAATTATTCTGAAAGCCTCCGGAGGTGATTATTATAAAGATTTTTGGCTGGGTGTTTGTCTGGATTCTGCTGCCATGGAATCCCGTTTAGAAAAAATTGAAAAAAATGTCCCTTTAAATTTCGGGGTTGAAATTAAGAGAATAAGTGAGTTTAGCGTATTTACAAGCGACATACGAATGACGTTGGATAAAAACAGAGAAGAATACTATCGTCTGAAAAAAGAAAAGAAGAACTCGGAGGCGGAGAAGTATGATTACTGGCCCATGAATTTTTCTGTTGTTGAAAACCCGTGTTTTAGAGAGACAGCTCCGATGAGGGAGACCTTTAGGAAAACTCATGACTTCCTTTTGGCCGATGTTTACTGTTTTGTAAAAAGAAAGGAACCGCTTCCTGCCATTCCGATACTGGCTCGTTTTTATTGGAGTGAGTCATATCAAAACTGGTTGCCGCTTGGATTCGCCAGAGGATATCTTGAAAAAATGCCGGATCAATTCCCTGCAGGCTCAAAGGTCATTTTAGAGATATTCTAAACACTTTTGAAATGCCGCCTTGCCTCAAAAACAGGCACACCGAAAGGGGCATCCACAGGCTTCTGTAAGAAACCACGGATAAACACGGATGAACACCGATGTTTTGTGCCGGGTAATCTTTAACGGAATATGCACAATGAGACCCGCAATATCCAGGTCAATGCGGTAAAAGCACTCAGAGAATTACCCAGAACGCTCCGGAGGGCACTTCACAATTCCGTGTTTATCCGTGTCTATCCGTGGTTACTCTTTCGGTTCTTGTTCCCTGTCCAGCCGTGTGCATCCGTGGTTCCTTCCCGTGGTTTCAAAAGAAGGGGTGCGATGGCGGGCGGCGGTTATGAAGTTGGATTTGGGAGGGGTTGCGGGCATAATGGGTGCGATGGCTGAGAAGTTGCCCATATATGAGATCGAGAGAGAGCTGGTGGCCGCGGTGGAGCGTGGCCGGCGGCTGATAGTTCAGGCGCCGACCGGCTCGGGCAAATCGACCCAGGTGCCGCAGATGCTTCTGAAGGGTGGGTTGCTGGACTCCGGCGAGGTGGTGGTTTTGCAGCCGCGGCGTCTGGCCACGCGGATGCTGGCGGTGCGTGTGGCCCGTGAGCTCTCCGTCGCGCTGGGGCAGGAGGTCGGCTATCAGATACGTTTTGAGAGCCGTGTTTCGGAGCGGACACGGATTCGTTATGTGACCGAGGGGGTACTGCTGCGGCAGATGATCCAGAATCCGGAGCTCGACGGGGTGAGCGCGCTTATCTTTGATGAATTCCATGAGCGGCATCTCTATGGGGATATCACGCTGGCGCAGGCTTTGGAGCTGCAGGCGCGGCGGCCGGATTTAATCCTGATCGTGATGTCGGCCACGCTGGAGCTCTCGGGCCTGCAGGAATACCTGGCGCCGTGCGAGGTGCTCTCTTCGGAGGGACGGGTTTATCCGGTCGAGATCGGCTATTATCCCCAGAAAGTCGGACCGTCTCAGAGGGGGTATCTGCCGGTTTGGGAACATGCGGCCGAGGCTTTTGCCGCCGCGGTGCGTCAGGGGCATCGGGGCGACTCGCTCATCTTCATGCCCGGCAGCTTCGAGATACACAAGACGCTGGAGGCTCTGAGGAATACCTCCGAAGCCAAAGGCCATATCCTCTTGCCGCTCCATGGGGAGCTCTCGAGCAATGAGCAGGATGCCGCCGTGGAGCAATATGAGGCACCCAAAATCGTGGTGGCGACCAACGTGGCCGAGACCTCGCTGACCATCTCCGGCGTGCGGCTGGTGATCGATAGCGGGCTGGCACGAATACCGCGCTATGATGCGGTCCGGGGGATGAATACGCTCTTTATTGAACGGATTTCGCAGGCATCCACAGAGCAACGGGCCGGCAGGGCCGGGCGGACGGCTCCGGGCCGTTGCCTGCGGCTTTGGGCTGAGCGCGAACAATGGTCACGGCCTCCGCAGGAGGTGCCGGAGGTGCGGCGTCTGGACCTGGCGGAGGTGATTCTGACCCTGAAAGCGGCCGGCATCAATGATTTACGCGCTTTCCGATGGCTTGAGGCGCCTGACGAGCTGAGCCTTTCGCGGGCGGAGACGCTTCTGCGTGAGCTCGGAGCGCTCAGCCCCGATGGAGCGATTAGCGCGATCGGACGCAAGATGCTCGCTTTCCCGGTTCATCCTCGGTACTCGCGGATGTTGCTGGCGGCTCAGGAATATGGATGCGTGAGGCAGGCAGCAATGATCGCCGCATTGACCCAGGGGCGAAACCTGCTTTTGCGGCAGGTGGGGCGCGAGGTGGAGGAGTTCCGTGATGAGCTTTTTGGAGAGGAGCACGATTCGGATTTCTGGCTCCTGATGCGCGCCTGGAACTACGTGGCCAACAATCAGTTTAATCTGAGCGCCTGCCGCAGAGCGGGCGTACATGGCATCACGGCGCGGCAGGTCCAGCCGCTTCTGGAGATGTTCCTCGATATTGCACAGCGGCAGGGGCTTGAAATCGACCATCCGATGCCCGATGACGAGAGCATCCGCAAGTGCGTACTGGTCGGCTTTTCTGACCGTCTGGCCAAGCGTCTGGACCAGGGCTCTCTGCGCTGCCTGCTGAGCCATGGACGCACGGGGCTCCTGAGCCGAGAAAGCGTGGTGCAATCGGCCCCGTTTTTCGTAGCGGCGGAGATTAGCGAAATTGAAGGGCGCGATAAGAGCGTCAGTACATTGCTCTCGCTGGCAACGGCGGTGGAGACCTCCTGGTTAGAGGAGCTTTATCCCGAGGAAATCGAGCTGGAGACGTTCGTGAGCTACGACTCCACGTCGCGAACGGTGCTGGCGGAGGAGCAGTTGCTTTTCCGGGGGATCGCGCTTGCCAAAAAAGCGCTGGTGCATCCGGGCGGCGCTGCCGGCTCCCGCAATTCCCGGGCCGCGGGGAGTGAATTCGCCTCCAAAGCGGCTGAGCTCTTGGCCGAGGAGGTACTGGCGGGCCGGCTGCAGCTCAAGCATTGGGACCATGCGCTTGAGCAATGGATATTGAGGCTCAATTCACTGGCGCGCTGGTGTCCGGAGCTGGAGCTCGCGCCGATTGAAGAGGAGAACCGGCGGGCCATATTGCAGGAGATTTGCTATGGCGCCTATTCCTATAAGGAGATCAAGGAGGCGGATGTGAAAAGCGTGGTCAAATCGTGGCTTTCTTATGAGCAGCAGCGGCTCCTGGAACGCCATGCGCCCGAGCGGCTGGAGCTCTCCAACGGCAAGAAACCCAAGCTGGTCTACTCAGCCGATGCCTCTCCGCATATCGCGCTGCGGATTCAGGAGCTCTTTGACGTGAAGGCGGTGCCGAAGATCGCGCAGGGCAGAGTGCCGGTCATTGTCCAGATATTGGCCCCCAATATGCGCCCGGTGCAGGTGACTCAAGACCTGGAGAATTTTTGGGTGGAGCACTATCCCAAGCTGAAATCCCAGTTGCAGCGCAAGTACCCCAAGCACGAGTGGCGTTAGGGGGTGGGCGCTTCGGGGTTGCTCGCTTCGGCCAGTTTACGGCGTTCATCGAGGTTCTTGAGGAGTGTTTCTTTGAGCTCCTGATGCTGCGGAAAGGTAACCGCTTCGAGTTGTTTTTGCGCCTCCTCGAAATCTCCGGCAAGGATCGCCACCCGCGCATAGTGGAGGAGTACCGCCTGCCGCTCGGAGTCATCGGCGGCCAGCGCATGGGCTTTCTTCCAGTCGGCCAGCGCTTTTTCCGGTTTAAAGGGTGAGAGGTAGTACCAGGTTTGGGCCAGAGCGGTGCGGAGGATAAAATCATCGGGCGCCAGCAGCAGCGCCTTGCGGTAGAGCGCCTGGGCCAGCAGCAGCGCCGCTTGCGGCTTCAGATGGTAGTAGGTGAAGGCTTCTTCACGGAAAATATAAACCACCGAGGCGAGATTCTTCACGTAGAGCGGCTCTTGCGGCGCTTTGGCGATGGCGGCTTCATAGTAGGGGAAGGCTTCCAGCGCCTCGCCTTTCTGGGCGAAGTAATTGCCCAGATTGTTGAGCAGGACCGGACTGTCGGGATGTTTCTCCTTGAGCCGGAGCCATTCTCTGGCGGCATCGTTATCTCTGCCGATATCCATGAGGAAGCTCGCATAGGCCAGACGCCCCTCCATGCTCTCGGGGTGGCCAAAGAGGTAATCCTCATAAGCCTTTTCGACGGAGGCCAGCCGGTCGCGAATCCGCAGGGGGAGCGTGTCGTCCTGGAATGGTTTTTCCTTGTTGAGCTCCTGATGCTCGCGTATCCAGAGATCGGCCTGCGCCTGCGCCTGGTTATCCTGGTCAATGATTCGCTGGAGAGCAGGGTCGAGCTCCAGACTGGGAGTTGAGCGAACCGGAGCGCTGGCGGGTGCTGGCGCCAGAACTTCCGGCGCTTGCTCCTGGGCCAGAAGAGCCGGAGCGCTCATGAGGAGCGCCAAAGCCAGAAGCGCAATGCTGCAGAATGGTTTGAGCCGGTTCATTGTTCAGATTTTTCCGGAGGGATATCTTCGAAAGGGATATCAATGATCGGTTCGGAAGAGGCGGAGGAGGCTTTGCGTTTGCGCTCTTCAAAGACGGGCGGTATTTTCCGTTCCGGCTCCGAGTCTTCCGGGGTATCACTCTCAGTGTAAAGCTCCGGACGCATCGGGAAGGCCTCTTTGCCGCCCGGCTTCCTGATGGTCCCAAAAACCGCGATGCTGCCGACCACCAATATCCAGAGCGGGAAAATGCCGACGCCGGGAATCGCCTCGGCGATCAGGGCCGGCAGGAGAATCATCCGCCAGCCCAGAATCATAAAGAGCAGGATCGCCGTGGCGAAATCAACCCCCAGACTGAAAGGACCGGTGAGCTGCACCGGCGCCAGGACGACATCGGCAAGCCCGGCCACGAAGAAAGCGAGCGTCAATTGCAGGCGCGATATCGGTTTGCCAAAAAAAGGGTGCCCTTCAGGTCGGTTATTTTCTTTGTGGTCGCCAGAGCTCATCACATCTGCCGGTTATTGGCTTTGGCGAGCAGTTGCCGCAGCACGTAGGGGAGAATCCCGCCGTGGCGGTAATACTCCACCTCGATGGGGGTATCAATCCGGCAAAGGACGTTGACCTCCTGGAGTGTCCCCTCGGCGCGGCGTACCCGCACGGTGATCTCCTGCTGTGGCCGGAGTCCTCCCGCAATGCCCAGAATATCAAAGCTCTCACTGCCATCCCAGCCGAGGCTCTCAGCGCTCGTCTCTTCCTTGAACTGGAGCGGCAGGACACCCATCCCGACCAGATTGGAGCGATGGATACGCTCAAAGCTTCGGGCCAGTACCGCCTTGACTCCCAGGAGGGCGGTTCCCTTGGCGGCCCAGTCACGCGAGCTGCCGGTGCCATATTCGAACCCGGCCAGAATGATCAGCGGCCGTCCCTCGGCTGCGTATTTCTGGGCCGCCTCGTAGATAGGCATCATCTTGCCCTCGGGCTGATAGCGGGTGAAGCCGCCCTCGACCCCGGGGACCATCCGGTTCCTGATGCGTACATTGGCGAAGGTGCCGCGAGTCATCACACGGTCATTGCCGCGGCGCGAACCGTAGCTGTTGAAGTCGGACGGCTCGATCCCGTTCTGGACCAGGAATTGGCCGGCGGGTGAATCGGGGGAAAAGGAGCCGGCCGGAGAGATATGGTCCGTCGTCACGCTGTCGCCAAAGAGAGCCAGTGCGCTGGCGCCGTTGATATCTCTCGGTTCCGCGGGCTCCGTGCTGAAGTGTTCAAAGAAAGGCGGGTTCTGAATGTAGGTGCTCTTTTCATCCCACTGGAAGACCTTGCCTGTGGGGGCCGCCACGGCGTTCCACTCCTCCAGCCGGGAGGTAAAGTCCGTATAGGCCGCTCGGAAGAGCTCCGGTTTGAGGGCGAAGCCGTAAAGCTCGCTGATCTCTTCGGGCGTGGGCCAGATATCCCTCAGGTAAACCGGTTTATCTTCCCGGTCAAGACCCAGCGGCTCCTCTTCGATATTGATATCGACCCGACCGGCCAGCGCGAAAGCCACCACCAGCGGCGGCGACATCAGGTAATTGGCTTTGATGCTCGGGTGAATCCGCGCTTCAAAGTTGCGATTGCCCGAGAGAACCGAGGCGCAGATATAGTTTTGCGATTTGACGAGTGATTCAATCTCGGTCGGCAGCGGGCCCGAGTTGCCGATGCAGGTCATGCAGCCGTAACCGACCGTGTTGAAGCCGAGCTGGTCCAGCGACTCCTGCAACCCCGAGGAGGTCAGGTAATCGGTGACGACCCGTGAGCCCGGCGCCAGAGAGGTCTTGACGTACGGAGGGACTTTGAGCCCGGCGGCCACCGCTTTTTTGGCGAGCAGCCCGGCCGCCAGCATCAGGCTCGGGTTGGAAGTATTGGTACAACTGGTGATGCTCGCAATCAGGATGGAGCCATCGCCAATCCTCACCACCTCGCCACTCTCCAGAGTGAGCTCCTGCTGCGGACGCTCCCGTCCCAGTACGGCGGCGAATTTCTCTTTCTGCTCCGAGAGATAGACCCGGTCTTGCGGACGTTTGGGGCCGGCGATGCAGGGCTCGACCGTGCCGAGGTCCAGCTCCACCACCTGGGAGTAATCCACTTCGCCTTTGCGGGGGATTCCGAACATCCCCTGGGCGCGGTAGTAAGCTTCATAGAGGGCGCAGAGCTCTTCGGAGCGGCCGGTCTGCCGGAGGAATTTGACACACTCCTCATCCACGGGGAAGAAGCCCATCGTGGCGCCATACTCCGGAGACATGTTGGCGATGACCGCGCGGTCCGGAACCGTCAGAGCGGCGGCACCTTCTCCAAAGTACTCGACGAATTTGCCCACCACCCGGGTCTGCCGGAGCAGCTCCGTAATCGTCAAGGCCAGGTCCGTGGCGGTGACGCCCGGGCGCAGCGAGCCGCTCAGGTGGACACCGACCACGTCGGGGGTCAGGAAATAGAGCGGCTGGCCGAGCATCCCCGCTTCGGCTTCAATACCGCCCACACCCCAGCCGGCAATGCCCAGACCGTTGATCATGGTGGTATGGGAATCGGTCCCGACCAGGCTGTCGGGATAGGCGACGCCATCGCGCAACTGGACGCCGCTGGCCAGATGCTCCAGATTGACCTGATGAATGATGCCGGTGGCCGGCGGGATGACCTGAAACGTTTTGAAAGCCTGCGTACCCCATTTCAGAAGCTGGTAACGCTCGGTGTTGCGCCGGAACTCCATCTGGAGATTCTTGCTCAGCGCATCGGAGCAGCCCGAGAAATCGGTCTGTACCGAGTGGTCCACGATCAGGTCCACCGGTACCAGCGGCTCAATCAAATCGGGGTCCTTGCCCAGAGCGACTACCGCGCTGCGCATGGCGGCCAGGTCCACCAGAAGCGGCACGCCGGTAAAATCCTGAAGAATGATGCGGGCTACGACAAAAGGGATTTCCTCCACGCGCGGCGCGTTGGGCTTCCAACCGGCCAGGGCCTTGACGTCGGCCTCGGTTATCCGCTGGCCGTCGCAGTTGCGCAAGACCGATTCCAAAATCATCCGGACCGAGACGGGCAGCCGGCACACCTGAGAAATACCGGCCTCCTGCAAAGCGGGCAGGGAGTAGTAGTAAACTTCTTGGGAAATGGGGAGCTTCCTTTTGGTATTGAATGGGTTTGTCATATTCATTTTCGCGCGTGCTCTGGAAAAGAGGAGCTCCGCTCTTGGCCGCGGCGGCGCATTTATTTATCGGCTCCGGCTCCTCTTTCCGGCAAGAGCAGAATACCATTGAAGCCCTTCTTCCGTCCAATAGATTCCCTCCGCCTCCCTTCACGGCAACCACGGATGGACACAAACGGAAGAGGAACAGAAACCACGGATAGACACGGATGAACACGGAATTGTGAAGTGCCCTCCGGAGCATTGCGGATCATTCTCTGAGTACTTTTACCGCTTTGACATGGGCATGGCAGGTCTCATTGTGCAGATACCGTTAAAGACTACCCGACACAAAACATCGGTGTGTATCCGTGTCCATCCGTGGTTCCTTCCACTGTGCGTCCGTGGTTACTTATGGGGGCCGCGGGTGAACACGAACAGACACTGATTCGTGGGGGGAGGAAGTATTATTTGTTCTTCAGCTCCTGGACTTCCTTGGCCAGAGCGGCAAGCCCTTCACGGTTCTTCTGGAGCTCGGCGATGACAGAATCGTTGAGGTTCTGCAGTGATTGCTCGGTAGGCAACTTCGAGACGCTCATAGCAATGCGCAACACGGCAAAAACAATCGCAACGAGCAGAACGATGATGGCGAAAACATAAACGTTTCCACCGCCACAAAGCCGCGATACTTCATCCGTTGTCGCAGCCGCTATCATCATGTTATGAATCATATTCTAACCTTTCTATTCTGAACTATATTTCAACAAATGAGTTTCACGCGCACTCCGATTTCGCAACACAACCGCACGATTCACTAAACTCATTGACCCCATTATGGTTCTTTTTATCCACATGAGTCAATTATTTTTTTCGATCTTAGTTTTTTCCTCCGTTTTTTCCTTAAAGTCCTCTACCTTTTCCGACTTTTTTTGAGGCGGAAACGACTCCGCAGGGAGAAAACGCCTGAGCAAATTGCTCTTTTGCGTGGCATTCATCTTCAGAAATTCCTCATCGGGAATGGATAAGAGGTTTTTGATATAGCTCAAATCTTTTAAAATTTTTTTCTGGGCATCATAGGACATCTCTAAAATTTTTTCGGCGTCGTTCATTTCTTTTATTTCTGAGGGAGTATACGTTCGTATGTTTTTAGAATCATTCAGACGTGTCTGAGATTTTACTATTTCTTTTAACAATTCATCAGTTGCAAGCAGCTCTTCGTAGTCCTCAGGTGTACTTTCTTTGTCTCTTATCGACAAGGGTGATGTCCGAAAAAGTGAACGTTCAGATACCCTCCATAAAATCAATTTTTTTGTACTTCCATCAATCA
>JAGVTF010000068.1 GCA_019136955.1 Verrucomicrobiota bacterium | reverse complement strand
GGGATACCGTTTCAGGCTGCAGGACGTTCCTGCCCTGAAAAAGGGTTCGGATGAAGCGGTTCAGGGAGTAAAAAGAGCCGTAGCCGTTCCCCTCGGCCACGTTCGCGCTCACGTTCCCCTCGGCCAGAGTGTGAAGGCCCTCCTTATCCAGAATGTGCCCCGGCGAAAAAGGCTCGGGCAGCGTCCTGTCGCAAGCCTGATCAGGGAAGCGGATATCGGGCAGCGGCACCGGGCTTTCGGAGCCGGTCAATACCTCATGGAAATAATCGGAGCAGCTCTTGCGGCTGCCGCATTGGAGCGAATACACCCGGGCGATGATCTCCCCCAGAAGAGTATAGCCTGTGTTGCTGTAGTGGTACCCCTTGCCCGGCTCGAAGTAGGAAAGCTTGTACCTGGCCGCCTGCCCCACGAGCTCCTCCGCGCTGAAGGTGTGCGAGGGGTCTTTTGAAAGCTTGTAAGCCTCATAACTCATCCCGTCGCACTCGGGCACAGGGTCATTACTCACGTCG
Source organism: Verrucomicrobiota bacterium (assembly GCA_019136955.1). GTDB lineage: Bacteria > Verrucomicrobiota > Verrucomicrobiia > Limisphaerales > UBA1412 > UBA1412. The sequence goes on along the minus strand of JAGVTF010000068.1, from coordinate 33,437 downwards.
TAGACTCCGGCGGCATGCTGCAAGAGCATTTCCAGAGTAATCCGCCCTCTATGGGGGATGTTCCAGGCGGGAGTCTCGGGCAGATAAGGCTCCACGGTTCCCGGGATTCTATCGCTCAGACGGTCCTGAATGCGGAGCTTGCCCTGCTGATGGAGGTTCAGTATGGCAGCGGCGGTGAAAACCTTGGTATTGCTGGCAAAGCGGAAAATCGTATTCGTGGTGAGCCCCTTGCCTTCCGCAGAAGGAGCCGAGACGAAATAGACCCTGTTCGAAGTCTCCAGATAGAGATTGAGCGAAGGGATAGCTGCCCCGAGCTCCTCTTCCAAATCCTGACGCACCTGCTCCACGGCCCGAAAAAGCTCCGGAGAGGAGGCATCCTGTGCGGGCAACTCAAGCACCACTGCCAGGAGGCAAAGCCAGCCCGCAAGCACCCCTCGCAGAATCATCGCGCCTGTTTTCATCGCCGGCTCAGACCCGGGTCATACACCTTTTTGCCTTCCCTGACAGCTTCATAGACTTTTGCCTCCCAGGCAGCGCGCTCCTCATATTTATCCAGCGCTTTCTGGTGCTCTTCGGAGGGGGTGAAGCCCTCCATGTCGGCGCGCGGTTTACTCAGCAGCCGTTCCCTGCCAGACTGGATAATCGCCAGCGCCTCCTTATACTCTGCGCTTTCCTTCTCCAGTTTGGCCAGAATGGGGCTCATTTCCGGACGGTCGAAATAGACAAGCGCCTCCTGCCGGCTGCCGTGGTTATTGGAGATATTGATCTGGGTCAGCTTTTGCAAGCGGTCCCGCTCTTCAAAGCTGATCGGCGAGCGTCCGCAGGGCGAGTTGGGATAGGCGCTTTCATAAATCGGATAGTAGACTGCGTTGAGGTCAATCCAGGTAACCACCCGCTCCCACTCTTCACGGGTCAGCTCGACCTCGTTATGGCCGCTTTTGATTTGCGAAACCACCTTGGAGGCGTGGCTGCCCCAGGAGTAGGCTTCCTGAATGGCGGCAGGCCCTGCACCGATGGCATGGATCGCCTGCTTGCGCCACATATCCGTATAGGCGGCATTGAAGGGAATGGATTGATCGGCCGCCAGGATAAGCTTTTCCCCGGCCTCCTGGCCGACATCGTGACAATGAGCGCAGTTCTTGGTAAAGACCGGCTGGACCTCTTTGAGATAATTGAAAAGTCGCGGCTCCCCGTACCAGCCATTCATCGGGCTGGGCAGACGGGATACGGCCTTGGGCATCGCGCTCACCGGAGGTGCGGCATCCTCTACACGGTTTTCGTGGCAGCCGACGCATCCCTGAATCTCCCCGGGCTGGACGATCGTGCCGCTGCGCATCGATTGAATCATCATCCCTTCCTCATCCAGAAGCTGGAAATAGACGAACCGGTTGGCCGGTATCTCAAAATAGGCCGAGCCATCTTCCTCCACCGGCACGGTCCCCAGAATGCGTTTATTCTCAAAGGCGTGCCAGCTCATGGCGGGCGCCTGCTCACCCTGGCCGAACCAGCCATCACGCCAGCCGGCATAGGTGCGCTTCTCGGGCGATTCCACCACGCGCAAAGACTTCACCGCGCCGCGCTCCACTCCCTTCATGTGCGTGCCGATATAGACATCCTGCACGTAGAATTTGCCGGTTTTTTCCTCAAAATTCCGAGCCGTCGGACGAACCAGCGGCATCTGACGCGGCATCGCCGGCATCGGGTCAAAGCATCCGGGCGCATCCTGATGCACTACGATCTCGTGGCCAAAGGTATCCAAAAGGACGATTCCCATCTCCTCCTGATAACCGGTCGTGCGGCTTGCCAGGAAAAAATGCCGGTCCAGCGGATACGGGTCCTCGTACTTCACCCGCAGGGAGACGGTGCTGTCAAAATCCTCCCAGGCATCCGTATTGATCCGTTCAATAAAATCAGCCGGCCAGGTCTGGAGGACCGATTCCCTGCCATCGACTCCGAGCTTGCGGTCGATAATCGCCAGCGCTCCCCAGGGTCGGTCGTGGCAGGAGGAAAAGGTCGTCAACACCAGGTCGCTCCCCGGGATGGCCCGTCCATCGAGCACGGCCCCGGGCGAAGAGGTATTATTGCCCCAGTAAATGGCGTGCTGGGTTCCATCGGGGTTGCAAACCCAGAGCCCCTGCGCGTCGCCAAAATTCCGGTCCACATACTCCCAGCGCGAGTAGAGGATGCGCCCATCGGCCAGCAGCGAGGGATGCCCCTCAAAGAGCGTACTCCTCCCGATCTGGTGGATATTGGCCCCATCCTCATCCATCCGGAAGAGATTGCACATGATATGTCGGTTGCACATACAGTACTTGGGCTCGCGGGTGGAGGCGAAAACGATGCTCCCGTCATCCAGATAAATCGGGTCGATATCCGAGACTCCCGGCGCTGAGGTGAGCTGCAGCAGGTAGTGCCCATCCAGACCAATCTCGTAAATATGGTAACTGTCCTGAGCATTGCGGCGCATGGAAAAGAGTATCTTCTCGCCATCGGGGCTCACCTCCAGGTCGCGAATCGTCGCAAACGCCCCGGCATCATAGACCGTCCGCGTCACCCCTTCAGGCAGGTAGAGCGCCTTGAGGACACCGCGCGTATCGTAGCTGCCGGCATTGATCTCCCCAGGCTGGAAGAGCGTCGCCGTATTATGGTGGTCCGATCTATACTGCCTGCGCTCCACGTACACCAGCGGATATTGCGTCAAAACCGGATGCGCCAGGAGCGCCCGCCGGCTCAGCTCTTTCACCTCTTCAAGGGAAGCGGGGATGCCTCCGGCCGCATCGGCCCCGGGGCCAATCCGCTCCTCCAGACGCCTGACCTCCTCCAGCCACTCTTGCTGATACTCCCCCGGGTATTGCTTCAGGAGATACTCCACCGCGGCGCGCAGGGAGTCCAGGCTCCCCTCCTGCGCCAATACTGGCTCCGGCTCGGCCTGGGCCTGCGACCCGTGGCATACTGATAGCAGCAACGCGGCGCTCAGACCCAGAGTCATGAGAGCCGAGCCGCCCCAGATTGTTCTCATCTTTTTCATCACTTCCCCTTATACCGTTCTCAAACTCTACTTCGTAACCAGCTCTTCCGCCGTCGTCACTCGGGGCTGGATGCGGTCCATAACCGCCCGTCCACGGTTGAGCGCGTTCTTCTTGGTCTGCCCGAAGAATTTCTTCAAAACAACCGTGACCGCCCCCATCGGGTCGCCATTGCGATCCAGCAAAGGCATCGTGACCGTCCAGGACCTGCGTGTTTCCCCCGTATAGACTGCGTTGTCGCGGATGCAGTTTTTGGCCCCTTCGCTTACCGGCTTGCCGATATCTTCCGGGCTCTTGGCCGCCACCACCACATATTCGTCCCCACCCTCGGGCCGGGCGAACATCTTCAAATCCTCCAGCCGGTCAAAGCGCTTCAAGGCAGCCTGAACCACCATCTCGGCCTGCGTCTGGCGCGGCGTGAAATCAATGTGAATATCGCGAAAGTAACTGACTGAATCGGACTTGGTCCAGAGCCCGATGAGCCCCTTGTTGTAGGAGAGGTCTGTCAGCTCGGGGATAACTATCTCCTCGTTCAACGAGCAGCGGATTTTATTGCCGCGGCACTCCACCTTGAGCTCATGCCACTCATTGGTCGCTATCTCCGCGCTCTCGCCAATGGCCGGTGAACGCAACCCATCCACATATTTATAAAAACGGAAGGTATTGCCGCTTGCGCTGGCGCGAACCACATAGTAATTCTTCTCATCCTGCATACGGAAAGCCACGCCGGCCATCTGCGCCATTTCCCCGGAAACCATCTTCATCTTCAGCGTCAGAGTGAAATCGCCAAACACCTCATCCTCATAAACCAGCACGGGGAAATGCTCATCCACCAGGACACCGCCCTCCTGGGCGATCACCGGCTCCCTGGCATTGGTGGCGGCATCGGGCGTAACCGTCGGGAAAAAACTCGGCACCTCATCCAGGAGAATTTTCCACCCCCCCGGCTTGCCTTCCCCCGTAACCATCGCCTTGAACCCCTCCGGCAACGCATAAGCATTGGTTAGCGAAGTTCTTGAAAGATTAAACGTCAGCTCCGCTGCCTGCAAGCCGGCCGCTACGGCCAGACCCGCACAATAACAAACTATCCTCGTAATCAGTTTCCTCATTTTCCAAACACCATTCACCGGCCTCTATCCTAGCAAACGTTTTCACCTTTCGCAACATTATAGGATGAGGCATTTAACCGCAGATGACGCAGATTTTCACAGATTTTTAAATGGGTAACGGTATGCGACCCCTCTGGGGTCGTGTTTCTCGTATGGGGGGATGCGTACCAGGGGTCTGCGACCCCTGGCTATGAGATGGGTATGCTCCGCATACCTGAAATATGCTGCGCCCCCTCCGGGGTCGGGTTTCTCGTGGGGGTGGATGCGTACCAGGGGGGAGTTTTAGAAAAAATAGGGGGAACAAGTTGGAAACAGAGAAAAAACTTCACAAGAGGTCTCTCAGCAGGTAGGATTTTTCCATGAATGAATTTCAGAAGACGCCTCAGTCAGAGACTTCAAACCCGTCGGCATCAGACAAAGCGCCCTTTGTCGTGACCGATCTGGTTCTCATTCTGACCGCTATTGGGATTCTCACCTTTGCCCAACATCCCCTTTCAGCCTCTGCGGTCTGGACCATTACGCTTCTGGTCGCTTCGGGCGCCTGGATAGCCGTGATACCGTGGATACTGGAGCATCGCGCCAAATCCAGACTCTCTGAGCTCGAAGGGCTCACAGATGTGCAGGAGAGTATCCGGAAGATGAATACTTTTTCTGACGGGGTCAATTCGGCCCTGCTCGCCCTCTCCAATATCCAGCAAATCGCCCAGGCCTCGGCCGGGCGTGCTGCCGAAGCGGAAGAAAAAATCGCCCAGTACGGACAAGACTTCGAAGAAAGAATCTCCAGGGCCGCCCAGTACGAAAAGAGCACCTTCCAACTGGAGATCGATAAGCTGCGGAGGATCGAGAAAGAGTGGGTCGCCAGCGCCAGCGGCATGTTAGATCATATCCTGGCCCTGGCCAGTGCCGGTATCCACTCGGGCAAGCCGGAAATCGCCGAGCAGATGAAGCGCTTCCGTGCCGCCTGCCTCGATATCGCCTCCCGTGCCGGCATCCAGCCCTATATGCCGGCGCCGACTGAGCACTACGACCCCGAAAAACATACCGTCCCCACCGATGCCCCCCCACCGGAGACGGCGGCCAGAATCATCCGCGTCCTGGCGCCGGGCTTCCTCTACCAGGGGCAGCTCACCCGCAAAGCGCTCATCCTGACCGAAGGAATGGAGGCGGCCGCAGGTGAACCCGCCGGAGCCCAGGGGGTGACTCACTCCTTCGCCAGCTCCCCGTTTGAACCCGCCCGGGAAGAAACTTCCTCCTTCACCCCGGCCGAGCCGCTGGAAGTGGACCACGAAGAGGAGCTCTCCGAAACGCCGGAGCCGACCGAGCAGTCCGAATTCGAACCTGAACTGGAGCCGGAGCCGGAGGAAATCAAAGAGCTCAGCCCCGAAGAAGAGATACTGGCAGAGGTGGAGAGCGAGATAGAGCTCGCTGAAGAGCCGCTCGATGACAGCGAAGCGCTCTTCCGTCAGGAAAGCTTCGAATCTCTTTCATCAAAGCAGGCTGCCCCTGAACCGGAGGAATCTCCGGCAGAAGATGAACCCTCCGAGCCAATCGAAATCGAAACCGAAGAGCTGGGGGAAATCGAAGAGAGCTGGAGCCAGGAGGAGCCGCCGGAAGAAGACGAACCCGATGAGAGCCCCGATGACGAAGAGAGGCTTCCCCTCTAGAGATTTTAGGTTTAGAATTACCTGGAGAGAGATTCTAATAATACGTGAATTGCCACTATGAATGATGAGTTAGCAAAATTAGCCGAGCTTTTCGGCAACCGTTCCCCTGAGTTACGCTCCCTGCCCATTGTGTCAGGGTTTGACGCTTTTGTGGATGAGATGATCTCGGTTGTTGAAGAACGCTCCGATTTGAGCCACTGGATACCCGTACCCACCATTGCCCGCATGGCCGAGCATATGCAGGCGGCCGCAGGCAAAAGCAGCTTGAGGGAAATCGTAGTTCACGAGACAGCCGCAGGCGGCTGCACCGTCAACCTGAGCGATGGCACCGCCACGCTGGGCATCCCGATGCACATCTTCGCCACGCTGGGGGAGCCGGTCCACGTCGCCTTCCAGAGCCTGCTCGATAAATGCGCCAGTTACCGCTCCTGGGGCAAGACCCCCGGCCGTACGCTGGCCCTGGAATTCAGCGACGGCAAATACATGCTCAGCGCTATCACCCCCACCTTCGATTTCACTCCGGAGCATCTGGACGCAATGCTCGCCGATGGCTACTACCAGGAGTGCTGCAGGAACGCATCGATGCTGGTCCTGACCGATTGGAGCATGTTCCCGCACATGACCGCCTGCTGGCAGAAGCTCAATAACGAAGTCTACAGCAAGCTGCCGCGCCGTCTGCCGCTCTATATCGACCTGGTGGACCCCTCCAGCCGGACCATTATCGACATCTCCGAAATGCTCGATACAGTGAGCGAGCTTGACCAAAACGTGGAGGCCATCCTGGGGCTGAACGGTGTGGAAGCCAATGTCGTGGCCCGTGTACTGGGTATCCCGACCGTTGGCGATTCAGAGACGGAAATCGCGACCCAGGCCGCTGAAATTCGCGAAGAGCTCAAAATCAGCGCCGTCTCCATCCATTGCGTCAAGACGGCTTCAGTGGCCGACTCCACCGGCAGCTACGCCGTATCGGGCCCCTACTGCGCCCAGCCCAAAAAGAGCACCGGAGCCGGAGACCGCTTCAATGCCGGGTTCTGTGCAGGCACCCTCCTGGGGCTCGCTCAAAGGGAGAAGCTACTCCTGGGCTGCGCCTGCTCCGGCTTCTTCGTACGCGAAGCCCGCAGCGCCACCGCGGAAGAGCTCGCCCGGTTCATCCACAAATGGAGCCGTGCCGAAGTTTAGAAAATCACTTTAATAATCATGATAAATAAAACCTATATAAAACTGTTATCCGCCGCGGCTTTTATCGCCGCCTTCACCTTCACCATGCCCAGCTCCCAAGCCGCTGATGGACGTGCCCTGAAGCTGATGGAGAGCGACCGTACGATCGTCGTCGCTCACCGCGGTTTCTCGATGGGCGCTCCCGAAAACACCGTCCCCGCCTTCTTCTGGGGCAAACTGGCCGAGGCCGACATGGTGGAACTCGATTTCTACGTCAACAAGGAGGGTACCCTCTTCTGCCTGCACGACCGCACGCTCGACCGTACCACCGATATCCGCAGTACGCTGAGCCTGACCAATGCCACCATGCTTGACCTCACCGATGCACAGGTGCGCAAGCTCGACGCCGGTAAATGGAAGAACCCGATGTATGCCGGCACGCCGATGCCGAGCCTGGAAGAGGCGCTGATCGCCATTCAGGCCGATGGCGGCATGACGCTGGCCGAGCACAAGACCGGCTCAGCCGCCCAATGCGCGGCGGTCCTGACAAAGTTAGATTGCGTCAACGATCTGATTGTCCAATCCTTCAACTGGAACTTCCTGGCCGATATGAAGAAGGTGCTGCCCGAGCAGATCACCGTCGCACTGGGTCCCCAGAACGAGATTCGCGGCGTCAAGCTCACCGCCGAGCAAAAAGTGATGGATAAAACCGCCGTTGACGAGATGCTCAAACTTGGCGTCGCGGGCGCCGCCTGGAATAAACAGCTCACGCCGGAGGGCATTGAGTATGCGCACAGCAAGGGGCTCAAAGTCTTCGTCTATACCATCAATGATATCAAAGAGGCGCAGGAGCTGCTCGCCATGGGTGTGGATGGCATCATCACGGATAATCCGGCCCTGGTCTGGAAGGCGATTGCCACGAAATAAAGAGCGTTTGACGCTAAAAGAATGGGATCTGTCGCGCTGGAACCGGCCAATGGGTCCCATCTCTTTTTCCACTCCCCTTTCCACCCGCAATGCTCAGAATCGATAACCTCAAGGCATACTACCCGCTGGCCCAGCGCCTCTTTGCGCCGAAGCGCTTTGTGCGTGCCGTCGATGGAGTCTCGCTCCGGCTGGGCGAGCGTGAGACCCTTGGGCTGGTCGGCGAGAGCGGCTGCGGCAAAACGACCCTTGGCCGGGCCATTCTGGGGCTGGCTCCCGTCACGGAGGGGAGCATCCACTTCCAGGGACAAGACCTCTCAGGGCGCAATGGCAACGCTCTGCATCAACTGCGCCGGAAAATCCAGATGATCTTCCAGGACCCCTACAGCTCGCTTGACCCCCTGATGACCATTGAGCAGATACTGGGGGAGCCGCTCGATATTCACCGCCTCTACTCGAGCCGCGAAGAGCGTCTGGAGAAAATCCACTCTCTCATGGAGTCGGTCGGGCTGGACAGCTCCCAGGCTCGGCGCTATCCCCATGAGTTCAGCGGCGGCCAGCGGCAGCGAGTCGGCATTGCCCGCGCTCTGGCGCTCTCGCCGCGCCTCATCATCTGCGATGAACCGGTCAGCGCGCTTGATGTCTCCATTCAGGCGCAGATCATTAACCTGCTGGTTGATATTCAGCAGCGTGAAAAAATATCCTATCTCTTCATTTCGCATGATCTGGCGCTGGTTCAACATACCTGCCACCGCGTCGCCGTGATGTATCTGGGCCGGATTGTGGAAGAGGGGCTGGTGGAGGAGGTCCGTTCCCAGCCGCTTCACCCCTACACGCAGGCGCTCTGGAATGCGGTTCCGACCCTTGAAAAGGAGCGGCTCTCGGAGGCTCTGCCTCTGGCGGGGGAGGTCCCCTCGCCTCTCAATCCTCCGCCCGGCTGCCACTTCCATCCACGCTGCCCCCATGCCACCGAAGAATGCCGCCGCTCCTACCCGAGCCGCCGCGAAATCTCGGCTACCCACTCCGTCGCCTGCCATCTCCATACCTCCTCAAAATAGAAAACAACCGAAATGAAAACTGAACCGAAAATTTTGACTGAAGAAAAACCGTTCTGCACCCTCTGCGCCGAGCGCGGCGAACTGCTCTATGCGCGGCTTTCGGATTCCCTTTTTGGAGCACCCGGGCAGTGGAACCTTTTCAAATGCCCCCGGAGCAACTGCGGCCTCATCTGGCTCAACCCGGCCCCCCTGCCGGCGGAGCTTCACAAAGTCTACGCCCACTACTACACCCACGACGCCACCGCCGAAAGCCTCGGCCGCAAAGCGGTCAGGCTCCTCTATAACGGCCTCTCCAAATTGATCCAGTGGCCCATCGGCCTGGCCCAGGCACGCAGAAGGATGGAGTATCTCTACCTGGATGATAAATTCTCCGGACGGCTTCTGGATATCGGCTGCGGTGACGGAGCCTACCTCCGCTTCATGGCCGCCAGAGGATGGAAAGCAGAGGGGATCGACCTGGATGAACAGGCGCTCAAACGAGCGCGCGACCTCTACCGGCTCAATGTCAGCCAGGGAACTCTGGAAGAAAAAGACTACACCGACAGCTCCTTCGACGCGGTAACGCTCCGGCACGTGATCGAGCATCTGCCCGACCCCCTCGGCACCTTGCGCCACTGCCTGCGCATCCTGAGGCCAGGCGGCACACTCGTCGTCGTCACGCCCAACAGTGAAAGCCTCGGCCACGGCATCACCCACGAGTATTGGAGAGGACTGGAGGTCCCCCGCCACCTGAACATCTTTTCACTGACGGCGCTCCGGCGCTGCGCGAGAGAGCTGGGCTTCACCGAGCCGATGCAGAGCTCTTTCACCACGGCGACCGGGGCCGACTTCATCCTCGATGAAAGCCTGGCCCTGCAAGCCCGCTCCCAGCCGGGCAACCTGCAGGGCATCGAAAAGAAGACGCTCCACTTCAAACGCACCCTCCGCGCGGTCCTCCTCCAGTACAGGGAGCATCTCTCCCTGAAGCGCGATCCCTCCATCGGCGAAGAGGCGGTCCTGATCCTCCAAAAGCGATAAAAAAGGGGTCGCATTTGACCCCATTTTTGCTTCGTGATTGGCGATTTCCGTTACTTCACCTCAAAAACGGAAGAGATCGGCCGGCCCGTCCAAACCTGCGGACGCTCCACGTCAAGCAGCCAGGCCATCGTCGCCGCTAAATCGTAGACAACGGTGCTCTCCTCAATGGTGTAGCCCTTCTTGACGCTCTTGCCGTAAAACACCAACGGCCGCTGCATCTCTTCCATCTTCATTCCGCCGTGGCCCTTATCAATGCCGCCATGGTCAGAGGTGACGATGACGACCGATTCTTCCAGGATGCCAGCCTCCTCCAGCGCGTCAAGTATCTGCTTGAGGCAGCCATCGAGCTCCAGAATCTTGGCCATATACTCGGGGCTGCGCCAGCCCAGACTGTGCCCCACACCGTCGGGCTGGTCATAGATAACCCCGCAGAGGTTCGGCTTCTTCTCCTTGATATATTCAACGGCGGCCGTGGTGCAATCCTTCGTATTGAGCCGGAAATCCGAGGCGGCCGGGTCGGTCAGGTAGCCCATCCCGTCCCACTCGTAGATGTAGCCAATCTCCGCATCGGGGTTCTTCTTGCGATACTCCCAGAAGACGTCGGGGTAGCGGCCATTTTCATTGACGACGCGCGGCTCCAGGTCCGGTTCTTTGGAGCCCCAGGTGGTGTAACCATGCAGTTCAATGCCGCTGCCCATGAAGATGCTGGCCCAGTTGCAGGCGCTGCTGGAGGGCAAAATCGTCCGGCTCTCAAGCGTATGGGACCCCTCGGCCATCAAATGCCGCAGGGTCGGCATATCGGCCCCATCCCTGAGGGACTTGGCACAAAGCCCGTCAAAGCCAATAAAAATCACATGCTCCGGACGCCACTCGGAGCTGCACGCTTTGTCACGATGAGAGACTGACTGGCAACCACTCTGGCAAAATGCCAAAACCAGACAGGCAGATAATACGATTAATCTTTTCATAAGTAGTGATCTGTTTAGTTTTTAACTATTGACAACAGCCATTATCCTACATCCTCCGGAAGACGACTGTCCAGCATTTTATTACCGCAAAACCAGTAAAAGCTTGCAAGCGACCGGCCCTTGAACAAGAATCTGCCTGTATGGGACACTTGGATCAACTCAGGGAAATGTTCAGTATGCAGAAGGCGCTCAATCTGAGAATTGGCGTCAACACCGACTCCATGACCGATGAAGAAAAGGTCAAATGGCTCCTCAACTACTGCCGAGCAATGACCCAGGAGATAGCCGAATTAACCGATAGCGTGCCCTGGAAATGGTGGGCCAAATATCAGAAGTTCGAAGAGCAGAATGCCCGCGTGGAGGTGGTCGATATTTTCCACTTCCTGATCAGCGCCGCCCAGGTCCTCGGCATGAGCGCTGATGACGTTTACAATGCCTATCTCAAAAAGAACGCCGTCAATTTTCAGCGTCAGGATTCGGGCTATACTGCCAAGGATGAGGATGACTCCAAACATATTTAGAGCCGGTTGAGCTTTTAGCCCCCAGCTCTTGCCAGAATTAAAGAAAAAGAGCTCCCAGTGGCCGTTTATCAGTATCATGCACGGGAAGCCGGTACAGGACGCCAGGTCCACGGCTCCATAGATGCCTCCAGCGAGCAGACCGCAATGGCTGCCCTCAGGGGAAGGCATCTCTATGTGCTCTCTTTGAGGGAAAAGGAGGTCACGGCCAGAACCGTCCGCCGCTCCGTGCGTCTGATGGACCTGGCGGCCTTCACCCGGCAGTTGGCCAGTATGCTTGATGCCGGCCTCACCATTCCCCAGGCGCTCCAGACTCTTTCAACCGAAACAGCCAGCCGCGCCCTCCAGAAGGTGACCCGCGGCGTTTTGAAAGAGATCGACTCGGGCGAAAGCTTCTCCGGCGCATTGCAGAAACATCCCGAGGTTTTCAGCCGCCTCTATGTCAATATGGTCGATGCCGGCGAGCGTGGCGGAATCCTCCCCGATATCCTCGCACGCCTGGCCACCTACTCGGAAAACACCCAGCGCCTCCGCTCCAAGGTCCGCTCCGCCATGATGTATCCGGCCATCGTCTCGCTGGTCGCCATTGCCGTCGTCAGCTTCCTTCTGGTGCAGGTGGTCCCGACCTTCAGCAATATCTACCAGGAGCAGAAAATCCCGTTGCCCGCCTTCACCCAGTTTGTGATTTCACTGGCCGATTCCCTCAAAGCGAACATCCTTTACTATACGGGGGCGCTGGCCGGTCTGCTAATCGGCTTTTTCTCCTTTATCCGCACCTCTGGAGGCCGCGCCTGGTGGGATGCCTTCAAACTGAAAATACCGATCTTCGGCCCACTCTTCCATAAACTGGCCCTGAGCCGTTTTGCCCGGACCACCTCCTCGCTCCTCCATTCCGGCGTCCCGATACTGGAGGTCCTCAACGTCGTCTCGGCCACCGTCAATAATCTCCAGATGGAAAACGCCCTCAAACAGACGGCTCTGCGGATTGAACGCGGCGATACGCTCTCCGGAGCCCTCTCCGCCTACCCCATCTTCCCGCCAATCATCCTCAGAATGATCGCCGCCGGAGAGCAGGGCGGCGCCATCGATACCATGCTCGAGAAAGTCTCCGACTATATGGATGAGGAGCTCGAGCAGGCACTCGCGGCCCTCACCTCTCTCATTGAACCGGTCCTCATCATCTTCCTGGGCGTCATGATCGGCGGCATGGTCCTGGCCATGTTCCTCCCCGTCTTCGACATGGTCAACCACGTCCGCTAAGACGAACACCCTCCGGCCTTCCGCAACGGAAAAACCAACCCCGGATTAAACATTTTTGGCTGCACCGGGCGCCTTCCTTCTTGTTTCGGGGGCGGTTCTGCTTTATTGTCTTGCAAGGGACACGTTAAACCCACAGATAGTATCTGGCAAAGCAATGGATTTACAATTTTTTAACACTCTTTCTCGTCGGATAGAGACCTTCGAGCCTTCCGAGCCCTCCAGCAAAAAAGTAGGGCTCTATTGTTGCGGCCCAACTGTTTATGATTTCGCCCATATCGGCAACTTCCGCACCTTCCTCTTCGTCGATATGGTCCGCCGCTTCCTGGAGTTCAAAGGCTTTGAAGTCAACCACGTCATGAATATCACCGACGTGGATGACAAAATCATTCACGGATTCAATGCTTCCCCAGAGAAAACCTCTCTGCGCGATTATACCGCCCCTTACGAGAAAGCCTTTTTTGAAGACTTTGACCAGCTCAACTGCCTCCGGCCCACCTCCATACCGCGAGCCACGGACTACATCCCGCAGATGCTCGAGCTCATCGGCAAGCTGATGGAGAACGGCATCGCCTACCAGACGCCCGATGGCTCCATCTTCTTCAGCATCCAGCGCTATATCGCCCTGGGCGGCAAGTATGGCCAACTGGTGAAGATCAATTTTGATGAAATCCGTGTCGGCGAACGAATTAAAAGCGACGAATATGAGAAGGAAAACGTTGCCGATTTCGTCCTCTGGAAGGCGCGGGTCCCGAGCGATGGCGAACTCTTCTGGCCGAGCCCCTGGGGCGAGGGGCGCCCGGGCTGGCACATCGAGTGCAGCGCCATGAGCCGCCACATACTGGGGAAAAGCTTCGATATCCACCTGGGAGGCGAAGACCTGGCCTTCCCGCATCATGAGGATGAGATCGCCCAGAGCGAAGGCTCAACCCTCTGCAAAGAAGGCGGTTGCAAACCAACCCCGTTCGTTCGCTATTGGCTCCACTTCTCGCATCTGCTCGTCGAAGGCAAGAAGATGAGTAAATCGCTGGGCAACTTCTACACCGTCCGCGACCTCTTCCAGAAAGGTTACTCGGGCCGCGAAGTCCGCTATCTGCTCCTCTCGGCGCACTATCGCGAATCCTTCAATTTTACACTGGAGGGGCTCAACGGCGCCCGTACCGCCCTGGCAAGACTCGATGAATGCCTCTTCAAGCTCAGAGAACTGGCCGGCACGGCGGAGCCCCCCGGCAAACAATCCGCCCTGGTCCAAAGCTTTGATGATGCTCTGAGCGATGACTTCAATCTTTCCGCCGGTTGGGCCGCGCTCTTTGACTGGGTCCGCCAAACCAATAAGCAGATTGCCGAGGAAAAACTCTCCCCGGCCGATGCCGCCGGTCTGCTCGCTGACTGGGCCCGGGTCGATTCAGTCCTGGCCGTCTGCCCCCAAAAAAAGGAAGAGGAGGAAGTCCCGACGGAAATTACCGATCTGCTGGAGGCTCGGCAGGCCGCCCGCAAAGCCAAAGACTTTGCACGCTCCGACGCCATCCGCGATGAACTGAAATCCAAAGGCTGGGTGATCGAAGATACCCCGAAGGGCCCGCGCCTGAAACGAATTTAAACTCTATCTATTTACGGAATGCAGACCGAACCTCCAAACCGGGAAAACCGGGTTCATGCCGAAACGACGGACGGCACCCCCGCGGCGAAGGGACGCTTCATCGTCTTTGAAGGAATCGAGGCCTGCGGCAAGACGACTCAAATCGAGCTTCTGGCCAACCGCCTGCGCAAGGAGGGCTGCGAGCCGCTCATCCTGCGCGAGCCCGGCGGAACGGAAATCGGCGAGAAAATCCGCAGCCTGCTGAAAGACTCCGGCTATCTGGGGCGGATGAGCCCGGAGGCGGAGCTTCTTCTCATGAACGCCTCGCGCGCTCAGCTCGTCCGGGAGGTCATCCGTCCGGCTCTGGACAAGGGCCGCATCGTCATTTGCGACCGCTATTTCTACAGCACGATCGCCTATCAGGGTTTCGGCCGCTCGCTGCCCTGGGATGCGCTCAACGCCGTCAACCGCTTTGCCGTGGGTGGATTGGATGCCGACTTCGTCATCTTCCTGGATATCCCTCTGGAGGAAAGCTGGGAGCGTCTTTGCCGCCGGAACGAGGAGCTCTTGCAGGCCAGAGGAATCGAGGTAAAAGACCGCTTTGAGGAATCGGGCCGCCTCTTCCACGAAAACGTCTATAAGGGCTACCAGGCGATACTGGAGGCATTCCCCGACTTCCGACGACTGGACGGAATGAAGCCGCGCGAAGAGCTCGCCGAAGAAATCTGGAACATCGTACAAGCTTTCAAATGAACACCCCTCCCATCAACGCCTCCACGCGCTACTGCGGCCTCTTCGGCTGTCCGGTCCGCCACTCGGCTTCACCGGCTTTCCAGAACGCCGGCATTCTGGCGATGGGCCTCAATTGGCGCTATCTGGCGCTGGAGGTCTTGCCCGAGAACCTCCCCGGAGCGATTGAAGGAGCCAAGGCGATGGGGTTCATCGGGCTCAACCTGACCGTTCCGCACAAGGAGCAGGCGTTCCGGCTGGCTGATGAAGTAGAGGATTCGGCCCGGCTGCTCGGCTCCATCAATACGTTGCTTTTCGAAGGTCTCACCGAAGAAGGCTGGCTGCCGGTTCGCGATTGGGGCGGCAACACGCCGCGGCAAATTCGCTCCGTCGGCTACAACACCGATGCGGAGGCGATCATCCGCGCTCTGGGGGAAGACCTCGGGTTCAGCCCGGCCGGTAAGAAGATTCTGATTCTGGGAACCGGCGGCGCGGGCCGCGTGGCCGCATTGCGTCTGGCTACGGAGGGAGCCGCCGTGCTCTACCTGGTCAACCGTACTCTCAGCAAGGCCGAGTCGCTCCGCCGTGAGATTGAGACCCACTATCCGGCCCTCCGTGTCCATATCGGCTACCCGCCGCAGACAGAGACGGTGGACCTCGTCATGAACTCCACCTCGCTGGGGCTCAGGGAAGCGGACCCCTTGCCGTGGGACGGGCAACAGTTTTGCCTGAAGCGCTCGGCTCTGGCGTTTGACATGATCTACCGGCCCGCCTGCACACCCTTTCTGGAGGCCGCCCGCGCGGCAGGCTGCCGGAGCGCCAATGGCCTGAGTATGCTCCTCTATCAGGGAGTCACCGCTCTGAAGCTCTGGAGCGGCGCCGAGCCCCCCGTTGAGACGATGAGAGCCGCCCTCAGGGAACATGTTTATTCACCCTCCAGCCCCGCTCTGCCCCATGCCTGAGACCGATTACTGGAGCGTCATCCCTTTCCATTTCTGGACAGTTACCTTTTTCATCTTCGGCTGCATCGTGGGCAGCTTCCTTAACGTCTGTATCTACCGGCTGCCGCGCGGAGAAAATATCATCTTCCCCCCTTCCCATTGCCCGCATTGCAATTATCACATTCCGTGGTATCTCAATATCCCGCTGGTTACCTGGCTTTACCTGCGGGGCCGCTGCGCCCATTGCGGGGCCCCCATCTCAGCGCGCTACTTCATCGTGGAGCTGCTGACCGGTCTGCTCTTCGCGCTTTCCTGGCTCTGCGTCGGTGCCAGCAGTCTGGCTCTGGCCCTGATTTACTGCCTGGTCATCGGGGCGCTCATCATCTCTTCATTCATTGATCTGGAGCACTTCCTGATCCCCGACTCCATCACGCTGGGCGGCATCGGCGCCGGCTTCCTCCTCTCTTTCCTCTTCCCGGTCCTGCACCTGAGCAGCTCGTCCAAAGTCTCGCTTCAGGAGAGCGCCCTGGGCATCCTGGCCGGCGGAGGGCTCCTCTACGCCATCAGCCGACTGGGCAAAATCGCCTTTGGACGCTACCGTTACCAAGTAAAACCCGATGATAGAATCACCCTCTCGGAAGAGGCGATGGAGACCCCTACGGAAAAAATCCCCTATTCAGATATTTTTTATCGACCCTCCGATCGCATCGTTATTGAAGCCGCCGCCGTCGAACTCACTCTGATGACTCCCGAGGAACCGGAAGAGCCGGAGAAGCCGGAAAACCCCGAAGCCGATTCCCCGGTCTCCCCTCCTCTTCGGTGGGAAAGCGCGCGGGTCGAGCTCTCGCCAGCCCAGCTCAGAATAAGGAAAGAGAGCTGGGACCCCGCTCAGGTGCGTCGGGTTGAGCTCACCGCCCACAGTCTGATCCTCCCGCGTGAGGTGATGGGTCTGGGCGACGTCAAGTTCATGGCGGCCATTGGCGCTTTTTTTGGCTGGAAAGCGGTTGTATTCATTCTCTTTGCCAGTTCGCTTCTGGGCTCGCTGGTCGGCATCACTCTGGTGGCTCTTCGCCGGCACGAGCTCTCGGCCCGCATCCCCTACGGCCCCTATCTGGCCCTGGGCGCGCTCCTCTGGATGATGGGCGGCTACTACTGGTATCACTCACTTTTTGAACTTGCGGACCATATCCTGAGCCCTTTTTTCTCAAGCTAACCATCTTACATGCCACGCCGCGCCATCATATTTTTAATTGTTTTCATCGACCTGATCGGGTTTGGGATCGTCCTGCCGATGCTCCCCCTCTATGCGGAGCGCTTCGGCGCCAAAGGGCTCATGATCGGCCTCATCGTCGCCTCCTTCTCCATCATGCAGGTGATTTTTTCACCCTTCTGGGGGAGGCTCTCGGACCGGATCGGCCGCCGGCCGGTACTCCTCATCAGTGTCGGCACGGGGACTCTCTCCTACATTCTCTTCGCCATCGGCTCGGCACAGGAGGGAAGCATGGCGCTTATCTACATTTTGATTTCGCGTATCTTTGCCGGCGCCTGCGGAGGCAATATCAACGTTACCCAGGCCTATATTGCCGATATTACCCCGAGCCGGCACCGGGCCGCCGGCATGGGGCTGGTCGGCATGGCTTTCAGCCTGGGGCTTATCTGCGGGCCGGCCATCGGCGCCTTCTCCGCACATTGGGGGATGGCGGCTCCGGCCGCTGTTGCCGCCATGCTGAGCGGCCTGAGCTTCCTGCTGGCACTCTTCATCCTCAAGGAGAGCCTCTTGCCCGAGCATCGCAAAAAGGTCAATTCGCTCAAACCGCCCAACCGCTGGATTATCTGGAAAAGCGCCATGCAGCACCCGCAAATCGGCACGCTCTGCTTCTTCCTCTTCGTATCCACCTTCTGCTTTGCCTGTTACGAGGTGACCCTCGGCCTCTTGGCTGAATCCAACCTGCGCTACGACACCACCCATATCGGCTATCTTTTCGCCTGGCACGGGTTGATCGCCGCATTGATTCAGGGCCTCCTTATCCGCAGGTGGAGCGCCCGCTGGGGAGAGCACTGGCTGATCGTGGCCAGCTTCTTCTGCAGCGCACTGGCGCTCTTCCTGATCCCGTGGTTCCACTCGGTCATCCCCTTTGTCTGCGCGATTACTCTAAACTCGCTGGCCGTCTCGCTCAACCGCCCCACCACCTTCGGCCTCATCTCCCGCTATGCGCCGCCGGAGCGTCAGGGCGAGCTCCTGGGCGTCTCCCAGAGCATGGGCGGCCTGGCCCGTATCGTTAGCCCCATCATCTGCATGGTACTCTTTACCAAAGCGGTCTGGATGCCTTTCGTCTTCTGTGGTCTGATCGCTCTGGCGACCGTTTTCTTTGTGCTCAGCTTTGCGCGCAAGGCACCGGCTCAGCCGCCTCTGCAGCCGCCGCCCGCCACGCCGGTACCGGAAGAAAGTCCTTCCATTTATCTCTAAACTGCCCTATAAAACCGATGTGAGCAAGCTTCAGAAAATTGCCCGGAGATACCAGCAATTGATCGCTGAAATCCGCAAACACGACCAGGCCTATTACGTAGAGGCCGCACCTCTGATTAGCGACCCGCAGTATGACCAGCTCCACTCGGAGCTTCTCCGCATTGAGCGCGAACACCCCGAGCTTGCCCAGCCTGATTCCCCTTCCCAGCGCGTCGGCGGCGGCTTGCGCAATGCCGATGCAGAGTTCTGGCACCAGGTTCAGATGCTGAGCCTCGATAATACCTACTCCGAGGGCGAACTGCTCAACTTTGTCAACCGTGTCCAGAAAGCTCTTCCCGGGGTAGAGCTCCGGTGGAGCGTGGAGCCCAAGATCGATGGCTCCTCGGTCAACCTGCGCTATGAGAAGGGGGTCTTCACTCAGGGCGGTACCCGCGGCGATGGCATCCGTGGCGATGATATCACGCTGAACCTGAAAACCATCCGCTCCCTGCCGCTGAAGCTCAAGGGCAAAGTGCCCGATATTCTGGAGCTGCGCGGCGAGGTCTTCATGCCGCATAAAGAGTTCGAGCGGCTCAATGCGCAGTACGAAGAGGCCGGAGATATCCCCTTTGCCAATCCGCGCAATGCGGCTGCCGGCTCGCTCAAGCTGCTGGATAGCGCGCTGCTCGCCAAACGCCGCCTGGAAATCATCCTCTATGACCTGGGCAAAGTCTCCGCAATGGAAGGGATGCCGCAAAACCAATCGGACCTCCTGGCATGGCTCAAAGAGCTCGGCGCCCCCGTCTTCCCCAAGAGCTACCGCTGCAACAGCTTTGAAGAGATCAAAAGCGCCATTGAAGAACTCGAAGAACTACGCAAAAAATTTGGCTACGATACCGATGGAGCCGTCGTGAAACTCGAGCGCTTTGACCTCAGGGATAAACTGGGGGCCACCGCCAAATCCCCCCGCTGGGCCATCGCTTATAAATACCCGGCAGAACAGGCGCAGACCCTGCTCCGCGGCATCACCGTGCAGGTCGGCCGCTCCGGCGCGTTGGTTCCGGTCGCCGAGCTTGAGCCGGTCTGGATCAGCGGCAGCACCGTCGCCCGCGCCTCACTGCATAACGAAAACTTTATTCTGGAAAAAGATATCCGCCTGGGCGACCACGTCCTCATTGAAAAAGCCGGTGAAATTATCCCCCAAGTGACCCAGTCGCTCCACGAAAAGCGAACCGGCACGGAAACCATTTTTGAGTTCCCCAAAGCCTGCCCCATCTGCCAAACCGCGGTCGAACGCAGAGGCACCGTCGGCTGGCATTGCCCCAACGAGCGCTGCCCCGCACGCCTCAAAGCGCAACTTGAGTACTGGTGCTCGCGGCCTGCCATGGATATCACCGGAGCCGGAGAGAGCCTCGTCGCCAAACTGGTGGAGCTCGGTCTGGTGGCAGATGTCGCCGATCTCTACCATCTGAGCCTGGAGCAGGTCTCACCCCTCCTGAAAAAGCCTGATGAAAAACAACCCCAACCGCCAGCGCTCGATTTCATCCAGCCAAACCTCTTCCAGGCTGCTGGACCTGAAGCGCCTCTGGCTGATGAAAACCTCTCCAAAGCGGCTCGCAAGTTCCTCGCCTCGGTGGATGAGAGCCGCGGCCGCGACCTCTGGAAGCTCCTGATCGGTCTGGGCATTCCCAATGTCGGCAACGACGTTGCCCGGCTCCTGGGCCAAAACTATACCTCAATTGATCAGCTCTCCGAAGCGAGCGCAAACGAAATTACCCAGATTCAAGGCGTGGGCAAAACCATTGCCGAGGGGCTTTGCCTCTGGTTCGCCCAGCCCGCCAACCGCGAATTGATCGAAAAACTCCGCAACGCCGGCCTGAACCTCTACTCGGAGCTCTACAATCCCGAGCGGGCCATCCCCAAAGGCCGCCTCTCCGGTACCAGCTTTATCCTCTCCGATTCTTTCTCCGAAAAGGAAAAGGAAGCCTGGAGCCTCCCGCTTGGCCAACATGGTATCAGCCTCAGAAAGAAAATGACCGGAACCGTAGATTATTTCCTGACAAACTCGCCGCTTGAGCCCCAGGCACAGGAAGCCCGTGAGCTGGGAGTAAAAGCGGTTACACCCGAAGACTTTGAAGTATTTAAAGAACAGGCCGCTCTACGCAAACGCCACCATGAGAAACTCCATGCGGAAAATCTGAAAAAGAGCGAACACTCCGAAACCTCCGACTCCCTTTCCGGATTAACCTTTGCCCTGACCGGCACCCTCTCCAACTGGAGCCGCGACCAGGCCAAGCGGCTAATCGAAGAGCAAGGCGGAAAAGTCGCCTCCAGTGTCACCTCCAAGACCAGCTACCTGTTGAGCGGGGAAGCCCCCGGCGCCAGCAAGCTTAGTAAGGCCAAGGAGCTTGGGGTCAGGATTCTGAGCGAGGAGGAATTCCAAAAAATGATCGCGGAAAGCCGAGCAACCGACGAAAACTAATAGCTGATCCCATCGCCCAGCTTCTGAATCAACCGAGGCTCCGACTCCATCCGGACGCTCCCATCGCGCGTCAACTGCACCCGTTTCTCAAAATAGCCGTCGATTTGAATGACCGAGTAAATCACGAGCAGCGCCTCGAAATCAAGGCCACTGCGCTGAACCTCGCTGAGCCGTGGCGGCGGCCGCTTCGCCTTCTTCAACCCCTTGGCGGTCTCCGTCGTTACCACGCAGACGACCGGGCTCACAAAGAGATTCTCATACTCCGCCAGATAATCGAGCGCCTCTTCTTCATCGCGTAAATCTCCGAAAATCGTCTCAAAGTTTTTCGGCGTCAACAGGTAATACTCTTTGGAGACCCGGGCCAGGTAGAACGGCCCCAGCCCCGCCAGGTCCAGCGGCAAGTTCTTCTGCGCCTCCGCTTTCAGGGAGACTTTGTGGAAATCGTTGATTTTGACCCGAGGCTGCAGCGTCTTGAACTTATGCTTCTTCATCTCAAACTGCCCCTTGAGATAGAGGATCGTCCCATCGTTGGGAACCTCGTCCAGCTCTTCACGCGCCTCGACCATCAGGAGATTGAGCATCATCGGGCTGGTTTCGTGTCCCTCCGGTATCTTCGCCTCGAGCTTCACTGCCGAGGCATCCACCACCACCTTTTTGGGCTTTTTGGGGGCAGCCGAGGCCATAAAAGAAAACCCAAAAATAAAAATCAGTCCAACCAGCAGGTGCAAGCCCGCTTTCCCAAAAATAATCCTCTTTTTCATACTGTTGCCTTTGCCCGAGCCTCCGCTCCCCTAGCGCTCCGATTCCACCTGCCGCAGCTCTTCGCTCCGGTCAAGGCTCAAATCCACCTCTGCAAAGCCGACCGAATCCACAGGCAAAATCAGGTGAAAATCATGGACCAGCTCCACCTGGATTTCCCCCTCCTCCAGCTCCATCGCCAGAATATGCCCGCCGGCAGTGCGATCCGCCGAGAGAAAATGCAGATGGTAGCCCGGCACATTGATCCCTTTCAAATAATCCGGCAACCGAAATCCTACCACATCACCCTCCACTTTGCCCAACTCAAATTCAGGCTGATTCCGTGTCACCTCCACCAGCGGCGGGTAAGGCGGCTCCTGGGCCGGCACCGATCGGGTCTTCATGGAGGCGAATTTGCCGCGAATATGAACCGCCACGGGGATATTTTTCTGCGGTACCAGATCATCCATGAATTCGCTGAGCGTCAGATAGTTCAAAGGCCCCTTGACACCCATCCGAAGAGTTGGCCTGAAGAATAGCACCGAAGCGAAAGGAGTCGTCACATCATCCGGAGGCAGGTAAACCCGCCCATCCGAACGCACCTGGTAAACATCGCCCCAGAGCATCAACATCTCTCCATCAAGCCGATCCACGGTGCCGATGCCAAAATTACCCTTCTGCTTGAGCTCGCCAAAGCTCATCACACCGTCATACACCCCCGCCAGAAGTGAATCAATCGTCGCCACCTGCACCAGCCCCAAATCCTGCGGCCGCTCCACCACCCCCGCACCATAAAGAACGGGCCCCTTCCCCGCTCCCTGATTGCCCTCCGAAGCGCAACCAGCCAATAACGCCACCCCAACTAAAAACAAACTCAAACGCAATGGCAAAAAGGCTTTATATAAGTTTGTCATCATAAAACGGCACCTCCGAACAAAAAGACGCTTTCAGAGCTTTTTTTCGCTCCGAAAGCGCCCCACATCAAATAAAGAAACAGGGACTATTGGCCTGCCGCTTCGATCGCCTTGGTGATCTCGGCCTCGGATTTGAGCCCCATGAGTTGTTTGACAACCTGACCATCTTTGAAAATGAACATCGTTGGGATACTGGTGACCTGGAACTGGGCCGCCAGCTCCTGGTTTTCATCCACGTTAACCTTGGCGATGACCGCTTTGCCCTCCAGCGCCGTCGCAACCTTCGCCAGCACCGGACTCAGCATTCTGCACGGTCCGCACCAGGGAGCCCAAAAATCGACCAACGTCACTCCCTTCTGGGAAATGGTTGAATTAAAGTTAGCGTTCGTTAAATCAATGATACCTTCTGCCATAATTTTTATTTTTATTTATTAAGCAACACGTTTCTAAAATGCCAGCGCGAAAAGAAAGCGCACGGCACTCTTCCAAAAGCTACACCTGAATGAGAATTTTTTCAACTTCTCCGACTCATTTTTCTAAAAATTCAGAAATCGCGGCGGCGGCGCGCTTGCCATCGCCCATCGCCAAAATCACCGTCGCGGCACCCCGCACAATGTCACCACCGGCAAAAACGCCCGCTATACTGGTCATCCCCTTCTCATCGACCTCGATATTGCCATACTTATTGAGCTTCATATCGGGACAGGTCGCCGTCAGAAGCGGGTTGGCGCGGGTACCGATAGCCACCACGACCACGTCGCAATCAATCACGAACTCCGAGCCCGGCACCGGCACCGGCCGGCGGCGTCCGGAGGCATCCGGCTCTCCCAGCTCCATTTTCTGGCATTTCAGACCGCTTACCCAGTGATTCTCAGTGCCAAGCACCTCCAGCGGCGCCGTCAGCATTTCAAAGCGAATCCCCTCAGCCTCAGCATGATGAACCTCCTCCACGCGAGCCGGCATCTCCACCTTGCTCCGGCGGTAAACGATGACCGCCTCTTCAGCTCCCAGCCGTTTGGCCGTACGGACCGCATCCATCGCCACGTTGCCGCCGCCCACGACGCAGACGCGCCTGCCCTTGATGACCGGCGTATCCGAGCCAAACGGGAACTGATAGGCCTTCATCAGGTTCACACGGGTCAGATATTCATTGGCCGAGTAGACACCTTTCAAGTTCTCACCCGGCACGTTCATGAAGACCGGCAGACCGGCCCCATTGGCGATAAAAATCGCATCGTACTGCTCCCGCAGTTCATCAATCGTCCAGGTCCGGCCCACGACCACGTTGGTCTGTATCTTCACTCCGGCCCGTACCAGGCGGTCCACCTCCTCCTGCACGATCTTCTTGGGCAGGCGGAACTCCGGTATCCCATACACCAGTACGCCGCCGGTCTTTTGCAGCGCCTCATAAACCGTCACGTCGTGGCCCTTGCGAACCAGTTCGCCGGCAGCCGTCAAACCGGCAGGCCCGGCCCCGATCACCGCCACTTTCTTACCCGTCGCAGGCGCTTTGGCCATATCAGTGCTCATATTGGCGCGCGCCCAATCGGCCACAAAACGCTCCAGATAACCGATCGCCACCGGCTTGCCGCGTTTGGCGCGAACGCAGACGCACTCGCACTGGATTTCCTGCGGGCAGACGCGCCCGGTCACCGCCGGCAGAGCGTTATCCGATGCCAGCGAGAGAGCCGCGTCCTTCATCTTGCCCTCCATCACGAAGCCGATGAAGCGGGGAATATTCACGCTCACCGGGCAGCCAGCCACGCAGGTCGGATTTTTGCATTCCAGGCAGCGTTGGGCCTCTCTGACAGCGGTTTCCATGCTCAGGCCCAGATTGACCTCTTCAAAGTTGCGGGCACGCTCCAGCGGGTCCTGTTCATCCATCACGCAGCGCTCAATGGCCATGCGTTCCTTCATCGAAGGTTTGGGTATGCTCATATCAAAAAGTAAATTCCAAAGGTCAGGATTGCAGCGGCGGAAGGTCCTGGCAGCAGCCGCGGGGAGTCTCGATCTTATCCTTTTCCATCTCTTTATAAATCCCCAAGCGGTCTATCAAAGTATCAAAATCGACCTGATGCGCATCGAATTCCGGCCCATCCACGCAGGCGAACTTCGTCTCGCCGCCCACATTGACACGGCAGCCGCCGCACATCCCCGTGCCGTCAACCATCACCGGATTAAGCGAAACGATGGTGTGGACCCCATACTCTTTGGTCAGATTGGAAATGGCGCGCATCATCGGCACCGGCCCCACCGCATAGACCGTTGAGACGCCGCCGGCCTCAAGCTGGTCCTTCACCGCATCGGTCACGAACCCGTGGCGCCCGTAGCTGCCGTCATCGGTACAGACCACCACCTCGCCGCACTTCCTGAGCTCCGGCTCGAAAAAGACCCACTGTTTGGAGCGCCCGCCAATTACCGAGACCACCTCCACGCCGCGCGCATGGAGCGCCTGGGCGATGGGATGCACCACACCGGTCCCCACGCCGCCACCCACGCATATCGCTTTGGTGCCCGGCTCGGCCAGCTCGGTCGGTTTACCCAGCGGTCCGGAAATATCGCGGATAGACTCCCCCACCTGCGTATCGACCAGCTCGCGGGTCGATTTGCCGATGGCCTGAATCACCAACGTAATCCATCCCTCTTGCGGGTCCGCATTGGCAATCGTCAAAGGAACCCGCTCGCTTCCCTCCCCTTTACACACAATGACAAACTGCCCCGCATGGCGAATCTTGGCAATCCGGGGCGCCATCACATCCAGACGCCAGACATTGGGACTCAACTGAGTATTGGCTATGACCTTAAACATGACACTCTATCTTGAAAACCACGGGCAGACACCTCTCTCTCCAAACGGTCTCTGAAAGGGTTGACTCTTGCGATGAACCACCTGGAAGCATCTCCCAACTCATTGTAGACCTGCAACCCCCCTTCATCAAACGAAATTATCCCCAAAGTGGGATTCAACCGCACAGAAAAAGCGCCTCTACCCTCCCTGCGTTCTACTAATTCCTCTCGCACCCCAAGGGCACTATTCCAGCACCTGTCAGGCCGGGTGTGGGGCCAGTTTCTTATACCAGACATTCATGCTCTCGATGCCCCGGGATATCTGGGTGTTGTTCTTGAGACGCCCGCACCATTTGTAATCCTTGCGGGCAAAGGTGATATTGATCCCGGGCATAGCGGCCCGTGCGATCGTGTAGGAGGTCTTGAGCCCCTCCCTTTTGGCAAAGCGCTCCATTGCCTCCAGTAGATGAGTGGCCAACCCGTGGCCGCGCCAGTGGGGAAGCGTCGCAAAATCGGTCATCTCCACAGAGGCTGATTTCTCCTCCGCCTCCGCTGCTGCCAGAGCGACCAGGCCACACTCCTCACACCGTATCCCAAAGTAGTCCACATGGCCCTCCATTGTCGCCTCCAGATACTCGGGATCAAATATCGGGAAAGGATAGGTCTGGAAAACCTCCCGATAAATCTCAGCCATCTCCTGAATATCTTTTTTGCCACATTTGCAAAGCTCAAAAGAGGCATCCAGCGGAGAGGAAACGGTGTCCGACTTTGCCAGCGCGATTTTCCGGCACCTCTCATAGAGTTCCGGCTGCGACTCCTCGGCACGCTCCTCATCCAGATAGTAGCCAAGGAAAAATCCATCCTCCCTGTTATTATAAAAACCCGGGACCAACGCCTCGGTCTGGTAGCCTACATTGATGAAACCATCGGCCGTCGGACGGGGAACCTTGGCAAAAATCTTCGAGTACCCATGCTCATGAGCCATCCGGATGAGCTTGCGCGGCAGCTCACGCCCCGGGTTCTTCGCGAGCTGCATCAGATAAATCCGGTCATTCATCGGTCCGTGCTGGACCCGGCTCCCGTCTGAAATTTGCTCGACCTTGTCAAAGCGCTCACTCTGCTCTCCAGATTGCAAAGGGGCGCACTGCTGGTCCGCTTTGTCATAAGGCTGCTTCACCTCTAATGCCTCCTTCCGTGGCGGGGATTATTCTGGGGCACCAGAGAAATCTCCTCGTCATAATCAGCCAGGAGCTTCTCAATCCCCACTGAGCGGCACTCGCTTGCATCCTCGGTCGCCAGTTGGAGTTTGCACAGGCTGCAATTGCGGTCGCAGAACTCGGATTGATAACAGGCCGGCTCCTGGTAGGAGGTAATCACCCCTTCATAGTTGCGCAAGATCACCTTATTGGTCGAGCGCGATATCTGGTAGGTCGGCGTGACCGGTATCTTGCCGCCGCCACCGGGTGCATCAATCACATAGGTCGGCACGCAAAAACCGCTGGTATGGCCAATCAGGCTCTCCATGATCTCTATCCCCTTGCCCACAGATGTCCGGAAGTGGTTCAACCCCTCAGAGAGATCGCACTGGTAGAGATAGTAGGGCCGCACACGGTTGGCCACCAGCTTCTGAACCAGCGATTTCATAATGCGGGGACAATCGTTGACCCCTGCCAGGAGCACTGATTGATTGCCCAGAGGGATACCCGCATCAGCCAGAAGCTTCAAAGCATGGCGAGAAGAAGCCGTCAGCTCCCGCGGATGGTTAAAGTGAGTGTTAATCCAAAGCGGCTGATGCTTTTTAAGCATCTCCACCAGCTCTTCATCAATCCGAAAAGGCAGAACGACCGGCGTCCGCGTACCGATGCGGATCACCTCCACATGGGGAATTTTGCCCAGCTCGGTCAGAATCCAGTCCAGATACTCGGTCGAGAGCAGAAAGGGGTCCCCACCGCTCAGGAGCACATCGCGAACCTGCGGCGTCCTGGCAATATATTCAATCCCCTTTTCAATAACAGCACGTTGCGGGATGCTGTTGGGGTCCCCCACACGCCGCTTGCGGGTACAATGCCGGCAATACATCGCGCAGCAATTACTGACCAGGAAGAGCACGCGGTCGGGATAGCGATGCGTCACTCCCGGCACGGCGCTGTCAGTATCCTCCTGGAGCGGGTCCGCCATCTCCGAGGGGAGCACCTCCAGCTCTTCTTTCACCGGGAAGCATTGTTTAAAGACCGGGTCATTGCGCAAATCCCCCGTATCAATCAAAGAGAGATAGTAAGGGGTAGCCGCCATGGGGAACTTTGCACTCACAGTGCCAAATGAACTGCGCAAATCCGAAGGCAACTTGATACCGAGCAGCTTCTCGAATGTTTCAAGGTCCTTGACGCAATGCTGGAGCTGCCACTTCCAGTTTTTCCACTGTTGATTTTCTTTGTTGAGCGCCCCCTCATTCTGAGAGAGTTTTCCGTTCTGAGAGGCCTCCTTGTTTTGAGAGAATTTTCCGTTTTGAAATAGTTTCCCGTTTTGGGTTTTCTTTTCTTCTAATTTTAACATCGGTTTTTTTCTAAAGCCTGCCGGCTCCGTTATTCATCTTCCTTGATGACTTGTGTTCCGGGGAACAGGTTAGGCGAAGCATCCATTCTTTGGTTTCCCATCAGCTCCACCACCCTTTCAAGCGAACGGGTGATGGTCTGCAGCTCCCCCTCTTCCAGTTGCGAAAGAGAAGTCCAGAGCTGGTCCTGAAGCAAAACCGGGGAGGATGAAACGATTCCCAATCCGGCCTGTGTCAGTATAAGGTGGGTTTTACGCCGGTCTTTTTCCGAGCGCTTACGCACCAGGTATTGCTTAGCCTCCAGGCGGTCCACGATACCGTTGACGGTGCTTGCAGAAAGGTTGACTGCATCGGTCAGCTCCTTGAGAGTGACGTTTTCTCGCCGAGAAATCGCATGCAGGCAAATTAACTGAGGCGTCGTCAAGCCGAGCTGGTTATTCAAATCACTGGAATAAAGGTCCACGGAGCGATTCACCCTTCTCAAAGCCACGAAAATTCGGCTTTTATAATCTTTTTCGGAAAAACTCAGCATATACGGATATACATACAGGTCGAACGATAAAATAGTTTGTGTACGAATCACTCGTACACGAACGATTCTACCACTCTCACTCTCTCATCCAAGAAAAAACTCCCCTGCAATAGGTCAGAATTATAGAAAAACTCCCTAAAAACCAGAAAAACAACCTCCAGCCAAACAGCTTGGAAAAGAGAGGCCGGCCGATTCTTTTTTTAGCGGCTCAGAAGCTCCTGATAAAGCCGATAAATATCCGAAACCATCTTCTCCTCGGAAAACCGCTCCTTCACAAACTGTTGACCCTGAGCGCCCAACCGGATTCTCAGCTCCTCCTGACTGAGCAGCAACCCCAGAAAAGTAACCAGTCCGGCCAAATCCCCCGCCTCCACCAGGTAGCCCGTTTTCCCATTGATGCAAACCTCCCGCGCCCCGTCACAATCAAAAGCGACGACCGGTTTGCCGGCAGCCAGCGCCTGAGGCAGCGCCCGCGCTAACCCCTCACGCCGAGAGAGATGGACCAACCCATCCATGATGCCGGTGAGCGCCGGTATCTGCGATGGCGGCACCAGGCCGGTAAAAACGAAGTGCGAGCGGATGCCCTGCGCGGAGAGCTGCCTCTCAAACTGCTCACGCAAAATACCATCGCCGATCAGGAGAAACTTCAACCGCGGCTCCAGCTCTATCAGCCGCGGCGCTACGGCGAACAGCTCTTCATGTCCCTTCAGATAAAAAAGACGCGCGATCTTCCCTATCACAATATCCTCCGGCTCAATCCCATATCTGGCTCTCAGGTTCGGGTCGTTTTGGGCTTCCAGATAGGGCCGGAGATTGAAGCCCGAAAAAATGCGGCTGTAGAGCTCAGGAGTCCCAATCCCCGCCTGCAGATATTGCTGGCTCATCGCATGGGCCACCACGATGAAATGATCGGTAAAACGACCGGCCAGGCGCTCCGCGTTCTTGAAAAGCAAGTTGGCCCCCGCTCCCTGGAATGGACCAAAGGAAGGACCATGAATCGTATGAATCACGCACGGCACCCGTGCCAGCCGTGCCGCAAGCCTCCCCAGCAGGCCCGCCTTGCCGCTGTGCGTATGGACAATATCGGGGCGAGTTTGCCGAAAGCGGCGAGCCAGCGAAAAGAGAGCCCGCACATCATGCCACGGATGCACGGGACGCACCAGATGCGGCTCCAGCCGGAAACCCTCCGCCAGCTCCTGCGCAAGCGGCTCCAGACTCCCCTCCGGTCCCGTCGTGGGCCCCGAGATGAGAGATACCTCTACGCCCGGTATCCTGCTCAGCCCGAGCACCGTCGAGAGGGTATTCTCCTGCGCTCCGCCAACGATCAGGCGGGTGATAACATGCTCAACTCTCACTGTTCGGCGCCGCCACAGTGGGTCCAGGCTCGGCCTCAGGCTCAGGTTCAGGCTCGGCCTCAGATTCCGCAGCCGGGGCCGCCCCCGTCTTGAGCGCCTCAATCCTTTCTTCTACAATCTGGATTTCGCTCTCTAAAATATAATCATTGGCCAATGCGCGTGAGTAGTACTCTACCGCCTCATCCTTGAGCTCCATCAGCTCATAAAGCTCTGCCAGACCGAGAATCACCATCAGGTCGTTTTCATTTTCCTTGAGCATCCCCAGATATTCCTCGCGGGCATCCTCGTAAAGCTCCATCTGAATCAGGGTTGTCACGCGCAGCACCTTCAGGCTGGTGCTCAGCGGGCTCTTGCGCAGCAGCTCATCCACCAGCGGCAGGGCGTCGCCCGGACGCTGCAGCCCCAGCAGGCAGTAAACCTTGCGACGCAGGTTCTCCGCATTATCGGGGGCTGAAGAGAGCTGCCGGTCGATCAGGAAGAGCGCTTCCGCGAAGTTTTTGTTGGCGATATAGGCGCGGATAAGCACGTTAACGACGCGCATATCTTGCGGGTTGTGTTTACGCGCTTCAAGCATCAGGTTAAGCGCCTCTTTTTCCCTGCCGATGGATAGCAGGCAGGCCGCCTCCTGGGTATCCAGTATCACCCACTCGGAAGCCGGCATGTTTATCTCCCGATAACGGGCCTTGGCCTTGTGTATCCTCTCCAGCGCGCGCTCGCTTTCACCGACCATTGAATCGACATAAGCCAGCAGCACCATGTTTTCGCTGTTATTGGGTTCGAATTGCTCCACCCTCAGGAAAGCCTGGAACGCCTGCCTCCATTGATGATTGTGCATGAAAATAGTCCCCATCCCATGCAGGGGCTCTGGGACATCCACCTTGCCGCAAAAGAGCTCGACCCGCTCCCACGAAGAGTCATAGCTGTTAAAGAGCTCGTCAGCCCTCCGCTGCTCTTCCGGTTCATAGGAGAGGGCACCGCGCTGATAATAGGTCCGGTTCATCAGTGCTGCCAGGTTGCGCGGATAAAGCTCCAGCGCCTTCTGGCAATAGGCCAGCGCCTGGCTGCGCTCACCCACCTTGTCAAACTCCACCGCATAGTTATTGAGCGCCCGCGCATAATAGGCCGCCGCATAGGAGACGGCGCTGCTGGCCAGTTTCTGGTTTGCAGGGACATGCGGAATCGCATCCAGCCGGCTCTGGTGCGACAGCCAGTACACACGGGCCTGCTCCCGCTGCTCCTCACTCATCGTCCAGAGGCTCATATCAGCATCCTGATAGGGGGTCATCCGTGTGAGCAACCCCTCCGGACTCGGCCGGCACGCCTCGAAAAAGTGCCCAAAGCTCGGGTGCAGGTAGTAAACGCTGTGCCGGCTGGCATACGCCAGGAGCCAGTGAACCATATTGCCGGTATCAAGATAAGCGATCTGCCGGTTCTTCGAAAAATAATCAGGCCAGCGCTCAGGGTAATACTCCGCCATCCGCCGGTGATACCAGGGATGGGAGAGGAAGCGCGTATCGACAAAAATATAGGAGCTCTGGTCCCCCTGCCGCGCCAGAGTCGCCTGCACCAGGTAGAGGCAGATCGGGTCATCGCTAAAGAGCGTTATCGGCCGGCCCGGCTCTGCCTGCTCGGCCCTTTTGATATCCTCCACCAGGTTGGAGCCCAGCTCGTAAAGCGTCGGCCCGCGGTTCTCCCTGAGCTCGGGATAGTTCTGGTAAACCAGCCCGGCCGCCGTGCCGACCCCTACCACAAGCACCAATGCGCAAACAACCGGCCGCACCATCATCATCACGGGGGAAACCCGATAGTGCCTCTGCCGGCTCTCAAGCACCGGTGAGTGGAAAACCACCAAAAGGTAACCGGACGTAAAGCCCACCACCAGCGCCGCTATCAGGTGGAACTCCAGTCCCCCCGCTCCCGGCGTCAGATACCGCGGGCACAGCGGCAAATCGAAAGCAATCGCAAGCGTATAGAGAAAAAAGAAAAGGTTCATCGCCTGCACCCCCAGCCGCGTAATCGCCGTATTGAGCCCCGTATGCTGGCTCCGGCTCTGATCCCAACGAATACTGAGCAAGATCAGCGGCAGAAGCGAAAACGTCCCGTAAATAAAGAGAATGTAGGGAGGCAGCGCCGTCAGCTCCCGCGCATACATCCCCAGGAACATGCTCAAGAGCTGGAAAAACGTCATATCCGAGCGCCCGGCCAGATACTCGCTTACCGGAATATAAAGAAAAAGAATAAGCCCAGGCAAAAAACAGAAAAAAGAACGTATGATCAGGTCGCGATACTTCGACAGGTCCTTGCCATTGATCCAGATAAGCGCCCCCACCCAGAAAGGCAAAAGCAGCATCATGATCGGATTATTCACGATCGCGATGCTGTAAACCACCGAGGCGCGATAAATCCACCCGTTCTCCCCATCCAGACGATGCTCCAGCGTATTGCGGATAATGTAAGACAGCAGGAACACATTGAGAATATCGGACGCGGCACCGGTAGCCCCCTGCCAGAAATGAAACAACAGCCCCAATGAAAAAGCGGCTATCGCCGGCGGCACAAAGAAAAACCGACCCGTATAGAGACCATCAGGGTCCGAGTTCCGCACCCGCTGATCAGTCGAGCGATCCTGCGGCAACAGCATCACCGAGCGAGCCAGCCAGACAATCGCCAAACTCGCCAAAACCGCATTCAACACGCTGATCCCCAGTATCGCAAGACCCTGCGATAAAAAGTGAAACGGAAGCGTTATCAACTGCAATATCGGCTCGGTCATGCGCAATCCCCAAAAATCCCAGCCGACCACCGGAGCCAGCACCCCAAGCGTTTCCACGGAGACCCATCGGTTCAATGTCGAAAGGTAGAGGACAAAAAACAGCAACCCCAATACCCAGGGTGAACGAGTTTTATATATTTCAGCAGGCATAAGTCGTTTACAATCTGCCCAAGAGAATAGCTTTTCCACGCCGTGACGTCAACCCCCTTTTCAACCTTTATTCAAAAAATCTTCCCTCACCCCCAGCCCAAAAAACAGGCACACAAAATGAACATCCTAAAATAAGATAAATATCTTCTGTTTGCTTTACCTCCTCGATATGAAGTGATACGATTCCCCGAGTTTTGAAATTTTATCATGAATAATCCCGTAGAGAAAAAAGTGTTAAAGACTTCAGCCGCCTCAGCCGGAATAATGGAAAAACTGAGAAAATATGTTGTCGTCGCCTGTCTCGGATTCTGCGCCCTGGCTTTTATGCCGAACCAGACGGCTGCGCAGAAGGCGGAGGCAGTAAGTGCCACCAATAACGGCGTCACCATTACTCAGGGCCCCGGCTCTTCAATACCCGAAGGCCCGGAACCTCAAGGCGGCTGGTTCACTCCACTCTATACGGTGGAGGGCGTGATCAAGAGGGAGAGTTTTTTTAGTTCGGGAGATGCTCAGTTCACTCAAATCTGCCCATTTTCTTTTTCTATGGGGAATAGTCAGTTTTGGAAGGCTAAAGTATTTATGAGTTATAGTGACTCGGAGATTTCCATTACATCGGTGAGTTTTGTTACATGCGATGGGACTAATATTTACTGTCTTCTTTCAAATGGAAGTTTAGACGAAAAGGATGGAAAAGCCCCAGTTATTTCACCCGGTGTGCTACCGATTGAAAGAGATGGGATTGTAGGATTGCTATGGATGGC
>JAGVTF010000213.1 GCA_019136955.1 Verrucomicrobiota bacterium | reverse complement strand
CCACAACTGTATCCACCTTTACATACAACAAACCTCTTTTAATCCATCCCCAAAAAGCTCCTGTTGAGCTTAACCGGCTGGATATAAAAAACTGGCACTCAACGCCCGCTGGTTTACAGGAAAAAGTCATTACAGCCTTTAAAAACATTCTCCCTGATATCGATTTTTGCGTCTTAATGCAACAGGTGGATAGACCAGAAACTGGAATTCTTTGCGAGAAAGTTTTGCAGACCATATCCTCGCTCTGCAGAGAGCAGGAAGTTCCCTGTCTGGGTGACAGCAGACTGGGTTTAACTCATTTTCCAGCAATGATTTTTAAGATGAACCGCGATGAATTGGCTCTGCTTGCTAACCAGAATATGTCGAACCTGCAAAGTGTACGCCAGAGCGCTTTAACTATAGCGCAAAAGAATAAACATCCTGTATTTATCTCTCTTGCCGAAGAGGGAATTTGTGTTGCAAGCCCAGAAGGCGGCTTTTTTCATGAGCCTGCATTGGAGCTACCCGGGCCGATAGATGTTGTTGGCGCTGGTGACGCAGTGACTGCCAACCTGGCACTGGCCCTCTGTTGTGGAGCAACACTGCCTGAAGCTTTGAAGCTGGCGATGTGGGCAGCAGCCATTGTGGTGCATAAGCTTGGCACCACAGGCACTGCCAGTGTGAAAGAACTATTGGATATTGCACAAGACTCTGGAATGCTTTGAGGCTATCAGCTCTTTTCGTTCTTTATTTTTCAGCCTCTTGACGTATTCTCAAAGGGGTCGGTATGGAAAAACGGTCAGAAAATTATTTAGCTCTGGGACGCAAGGTTTTTGAAACTGAAATAGAAGCGTTGCAATCTTTGTCTAATGAACTTGGAGAGGGTTTTACCACTGCAATAGAGTGGTGCATTGACACCCTTACACAACGTAACAAGCTTATTTTAACGGGAATTGGGAAGTCAGGTAATGTGTGCCGCAAAGTAGCGGCAACTCTCACCAGCACTGGCTCGGTTTGTGTATTGATGGACAGTGTGGATGCCATGCATGGAGTCTTGGGGCTGGTCAATGATGGCGATTTGGTTTTTATTTTTAGTTATTCAGGGGAGTCGGGAGAGCTGATAAATCTTTTGCCGGCCCTGAAACGTTTCAGTATTAAGACGGTAGCTGTCACCGGCAATCTACACTCTTCTCTGGCCAAACACACTGATTTGGTTTTGCCTGTGCGAATTCACCGTGAAGCCTGCCCTTTTAATCTGGCACCGACCTGTAGCTCCACTGCGATGATGGTGATGGGTGACGCCCTGGCCATGACCATTTTACAAGCCAGAGGCTTTAGTCGTAACGACTATGCCAAGCTTCACCCTTCAGGAGCCATAGGGCGCTCCCTTCTTTTAAAAGCCAAAGAGATCATGAGGACTGGCGAACGACACCCTGTTCTCTTGGAAGACTGTACTGTCAAAGAAGGAATTTTGAAAATGACTGAGGCCAAGGCAGGTTCTCTTTCGATCGTAAACAAAGAGGGAAAATTAGTGGGGATTTTTGCCGATGGTGACTTGCGCCGCCACATGGCACGGGATGAACAGATTTTGAGGCGAATTCTTAAAGACGTTATGACTCCAAACCCAATTGTTATTCAAGAGAATGCACTTGCTGCTGAGGCGCTCAGAATATTTAACGAAAAAAATATCGATGATCTCATTGTTGTTAATGAGTTTAACGAGCCCAAAGGCTTGATCGACAGTCAAGACCTGCCCAAGATAAAAATGATGTAACCATCCAGCAACCTGAAAAACAAGTATGATGAAGACCTATAAAGAGCTATGGCCACTGGAGGCGGGAACCACTTTTTTAAACCACGGTTCTTTTGGTGCCTGCCCAACTGCCATTATCAAAAGACAAAGTGAAATGCTTAAAGAACTGGAAGCAAATCCGATGGATTTTCTTCATCGTACTTTAGAAGCTCGCATGGACGCAGCACGCCAAAAATTGGCTGATTTTGTTGGTTGCAGCTATGAAAATCTGGCATTTGTCCCTAATGCCACTTCAGGCGTTAATGCCGTCCTCCAATCCATTTCTTTCAATAAGACTGATGAGGTCATTGTTACCAACCATGAGTATAATGCCTGTAGAAATGCTCTTAACTTTGTGGCGCAGCAGCACGGCTTTAAGGTAGTCGAAGTTCAGATACCCTATCCACTCCAAAGAGCAGAAGAAGCCATTAATCCTATACTGGAAGCGATTACTCCCAGAACGCGTCTGCTTCTCCTGGACCACATTACCAGCGCCACCGGCTTCATTATGCCTGTTGAAAGGATCATCCAAGAGTGCAATAAGCGGGGGATAGAGACTTTAATAGATGGAGCCCATGGGCCGGGAATGCTGGAGCTGCACCTGGACAAACTGGGTGCAACTTATTATACCGGCAACTGTCACAAGTGGATGTGTACCCCTAAAGGCTCGGCCCTCCTTTATGTCCACCCTGAAAAAATTAAAAATAT
>JAGVTF010000170.1 GCA_019136955.1 Verrucomicrobiota bacterium | reverse complement strand
TACTGGTGGCTTTCTTCACCAAAGCGACCCTTCTTTCAGCAGAGCAGGTTTTGAGCTATCCTGATTTAGTTAAACGTATTACAGATTTGGAATATTTAGCGACCCTTCCCCTGAAAGGTGAAAAATGTCTTCAATGGTCCAGTTACGACCGTAAGAGTCGACTTGAGAATGGAAAGTATCTGGACTGGGATGCCAATGGTGACAATAACGGACATATCCGAATGGAAGGAGACCAGATGGTGATGGGAGAAATGGAAGGCCCTGGTTGCATTTGGCGTATTTGGTCTGCGACTCCAGAAAGCGGACATGTGAAAATCTATCTTGATGGAAACCCAATTCCGGCTGTAGATTTGCCTTTTGTTGAATACTTCAATCGTACTCAGGTTCCTTTCAATTATACTGAACTTAACCATACTGTGGCTATGGGGTGGAATTGCTATATACCCATTCCCTTTCAAAAATCGTGCAAAATTGTAGCTGATCCGGGCTGGGGGCACTACTATCACTTTACTTATAGCGAATTTGCTAAAGATACAGTTGTTCCGACTTTCACTCGGAAGCTAGATGCCGATAGTTTTCTGGCTTTAATGCAGGCTAATGAAGCGCTCCAGAATTCGGGAGCCAGACCCTCAGAGCAACAAGACGTGAAACGAGATGGGAAAATAGACTTGAGACTTGAGGCTGGCAAGACACTGGAAGTGGCCAACATTAAAGGGCCACGAGCAATCACAGCAATTCGTGCGCAACTGGACCTTCCAGAAGATGAGGAGTTATGCAGAGAAATTCTTCGCCAACTGGCTATTAGAATTACCTGGGACGACGAAACCGAGCCGGCTGTTTTTGCCCCGTTTGGAGATTTTTTCGGTACCGCTGCCGGTGCCAACGAATACCGTTCTTTGCCTTGCGGACTCATAGACGGGCAGTGGTATTCTTACTGGTATATGCCGTTTGAAAAAATGGCAAAGGTAGAGGTTTTAAACGAATCGGACTCCCCACAAACTTTATTCATGAGTGTAGAGCATGCCAGACTTAAAGAACCGATTGAAAAGCTGGCACGATTCCATGCCAAGTGGCACCGTGATACTTTTCCTCCTCCAGAGTCGGAGCGTGCCGCCATTGACTGGAGCGTTCTCAATACCGAAGGAACAGGTCGTTTCTGTGGGATGATGCTTCACGTTTGGAATCCGCGTGGAGGCTGGTGGGGTGAAGGCGATGAAAAGTTCCATATAGATGGAGAGGAATTCCCGTCGACCTTCGGCACTGGGTCTGAAGACTACTTCGGGTATGCCTGGTGTAGCCCCATACTTTTCCAAAATGGCCTGCACAACCAGACTATCAGCATGGGTAATAAGGGTCACATTTCTGTAAATCGCTGGCATACTTCTGATAATTTGCCCTTCCAGACTTCTTTCGAGGGCTATATTGAAAAATATTTCTCTAATACCCGTCCAACTCTTTATGCAGCAACCGTCTACTGGTACCTGGTGCCTGGTGGTTTGGATCCCTACGGAGAGGCTCTTGTAACAGAGAGAGTGGGGTACTGGGAACCCATTCAACAGTTCAAGGTACGAGGTGCAATTGAAGGGGAGGAGATGAAAGTCACTTCATGTAGTGGTGGAAATTATGAAGTCCAGGATATGTCTGGATTTTCAGAGGGAGATTGGAGTAAAGATGCTCATCTTTGGTGGAAAAATCCGACTATAGGCGATCGGCTCGCGCTGGAGTTCACTGTTGAGGAAAGCGCAACTTATGAACTCAAGATTGCTATGACACGCGCCAACGACTACGGTATCTTTCAAATCTCGCTGGACGGCAAAAAACTGGGTTCTCCAATAGACCTGTACCATACCGGTGTTGTACCAACGGGTGCCCTGAGTTTCGGAAAAGTCAACCTTGACTCTGGTAAGCATTCGCTTGTTTTCGAGTTGGTTGGGAAAAATGAAAAAGCTATAACCAATCATATGCTGGGGCTGGACTACATCCTCTTGGAAAGCCCTTAGATTTTTTGACCACGTTATTTAAAAGCTTTTATCATTTTATACTTACTGGTCCCAGATGCTCAGGAAAGAGTTGGTTTGACGCAAGCCCTCTCTTTCCTTTAGAATCGTTCTGTTTATGAGCGTGTCTGAGGAAGACACTGGAGGAGAAAATGGGAATTTTTTTTAAAGATAAATCGCAGCATCCCCGCCAAAAAGGGAAACGCTATGCAGGAGGGGGAAAACCTTCCGGAATGGAGGAGACTCTCAGGTCTGAAAAAATAATAGTAGAGCACAAGACGTTTTACTTTTCTTTGAAGCAAAACCAGCGTGGTCGCTTTCTGCGTATTACTGAGGAATCTAATGGTAAAAGCGATACAATCATTGTTCCTTCTACAGGAATCAAAGAGATCAAAGAGCTGTTAGACTCGCTATTGCAAACAATTTCTGATACTCCAATATCTCTGGAAAGCAACGCACTTGACAGCTAATCTACTTTAACAGAGCA
>JAGVTF010000205.1 GCA_019136955.1 Verrucomicrobiota bacterium | reverse complement strand
GCAAAACCTGTATAAGCGCTAAGGCTGTGGCCTCGGCAATAAATCTGGCACTGGTCGGAGAACCCCATTGATCACTGACGATTCTCAGTTCGTCTCGATCTTGCGCCAGTTTGCGCATAGTGAGGAAAAAGTTCTGCCCTCGGGCTCCATACACCCAGCAGAGGCGAAAGATCAGATGCTTGCAGCCACTATTTAAAATCGCCTGGTCTGCTGCCGCCTTTGTTCTTCCATAGACGCTCAAGGGAGCCATTTTATCCGTTTCCACATAAGGCCGAGAGCCCTTACCACCAAACACGTAATCAGTGGAGTAGTGAACAAGCAAAGTGTCATTCTCTTTGGCATATTGGGCCAAAATTTCGGGTGCTTGAGCATTCAGTTGCGTTGCCTTTTCTTCATCGCTTTCCGCTTTATCTACGGCAGTATAAGCGGCAGCATTGAGTATTACAGCAGGTTTTAGCTGAGAGAGAGTGCTGCGAATGGACTGAGGGTTGCAAAGGTCAAGTTCCGGATACTCCAATGCCGTTATTTGTCCCAGAGGAGCAATGGTGCGCCTGAGTTGATAACCCACTTGCCCTGATTTACCGATGATTAAAATTTGTTTTTCTGCCACGATATTATTTTTTTGCGTAAATAGCGCAGAAGACTGCATTTTTGTGTAGAATGTCGGCTTGGGAAAATCCCGCCTGAAGCAAAGTCTGTAGTATGAAAGAAGAGCTCTCTGGGGTATCCGATTTAGCTATTCTCGCAAAAATCTCTTTTTGGAAAGCTTCACCGTCCTGCTGAATGAGATACTCGGCAAAACGTTCTTCCTGAATTTTTTGCAGGTGCGGGTCGTCGTACTTCACCAAGTCCCAAATCCAGAAAGTGCCTCCAGGCTTAAGTGACCGATAAACTTTCTCAAATACCAGCTGCCATTCTGTCTGAGCCCTCAAATGATGCAGGACAGCCGCCGCTGTAACGATATCAAAAGACTCTGCGGGGAGAGCGATGTAGCGAATATCGCCTTCAGTTTTTTGTACGACTTTCCCGCCCAACTGGGTGATGCGCTCTTCGGCTCGGCTGAGCATGTTCGGGCTGATATCCAGAAGAGAGATTTTGATGTCCGGAAAATTTCGCAAAACTCTCAAGGCAAAGTTTCCGCCGCCACAGCCGATGTCACACATGCTTTGCGCCTGCGGGTTGATAGCCAGAATGGACCTTTCAATCAGGTTAATCGCCAGCTGGGAATCCATTGTGGAGGTTTGACCCGTTTCCACGTTTACATAATGCTCCACATCTTTATTGAATTGCTCTCTTAACTCTTCAGGTGTGCTTTTTTTCATGACAGTCTATTTTTATTTTAAGCAGCTTTTAAGGTTTCTTCTCCGTTGGAAGGTCGGTTGTTGCTGTGCGAGGCAGCTGGCGTTGAACTAAAAAGTAATACATGGCTCCCAGTACAGTGAGAGCACCTGCAGCCCAGAGGGTAACGCGATGAAGCTCGCCGCGCATTAAAGCTTCGTCCTGACCGGCTTTAACCCCCAGCCAGCAGAGGATAGCAGACCAGAGCATGGAGCCAACCAGCGTGTAGAATGAGTACTTCAGAAAATCAATTCTAACGATTCCAGCAGGAATTCCTATTAAGTGGCGGACAACCGGCAGAAGCCGAGAGAAAAACACCCCTATAGAACCGAACTTCGCAGCCCATTGTTCTGCCAGAATTACCTTTGACTCCGGGATTAAGAAGTATTTTCCGTA
This sequence comes from Verrucomicrobiota bacterium, assembly GCA_019136955.1. Classification (GTDB taxonomy): domain Bacteria; phylum Verrucomicrobiota; class Verrucomicrobiia; order Limisphaerales; family UBA1412; genus UBA1412. The sequence continues at coordinate 753 of JAGVTF010000205.1, read as the reverse complement.
GCGCAGAACTAAGGGGCGTCCGGCCCAGCGCGACCCCCAATACATAATAGTAGCTCCTACCCAGGAGCCGATCCCACCTGCCAAAGTGATCCCGAACATACTGAATCTTCCTGTCTCAATCATCATGGCTGCCGGCGGAATAATCACTTCGCTGGGGATAGGGATAATCGTGCTCTCCATTGCCATTAGAAGAGCAATCAGCGTATATCCACCGGAGTCCAGGGTTCCTTTGTACCACTCCAGTAAACCGGCAATCAGTTCTTGCATAAAGTAGTTATTACTTTTGCGCCTGGATCATGCCACTTTTGCGGGCATAGTTGAAGAGGCCACCAGAGTCTACTACAGGTTTGACATCGCCCAGAGGTTTAAATGAAAAAACTTTCCCGGTAGTTTCGTTGGTCAGGGTAAGTTTTTCCAGATCAACTGTGGCCTGGTCTCCATTAGAAAACTCTTGGTGAACAGGTGCTGTAGCCTCACAGGGGTAAATTTCTCCGGTTGCCATGGAGTTCCGGAAAAAAATACGGGCAAAGCTTTCTGCGATAACGACATGACATCCTGCTGAGCCTATCGCTATGGGTGCGTGCTCTCGGGAGCTTCCGCAGCCAAAGTTTCGGCCTGCCACAATGATGGAATACTCGCTATCCGTCTGGCCTTCTTTAACAAAAGGAGTGGGGTAGAGGGATTCAGGCAAGCCGCGCAGGGCATAGCTGCCAAGCTTGTCGTATTCCTCTTTTATCGTTGGAATTAGATTTA
>JAGVTF010000024.1 GCA_019136955.1 Verrucomicrobiota bacterium | reverse complement strand
GAGCCTTTCGGCGATCTGGGTCAGAATATGGCAGGGGGTCTCCAGAACGGCCACTACCAGGTCATACTGGCCGGGCTGAAGCATCGCTTCGAGCTCCGTCGAGAGTCGCTCAAGCTCACAGACCGGAGCGTCAGCGCCAATAGGGATATCAAACCGGCTGAGCAAAACATTGGGCTTTTCCGAAAAAAGCCGGAAGAGCCTCTGCTGAAAAGTCGTCTGCCAGGGGTGAAGCTTCCCATAAAGCGTCCGGCCCTGCTCGGTGATGACCAACACCCTGTGCGATGATGCCTCGGCTGTTCCGAGCTCCGGAGAGGGCTCGGCCTCCTGGGCGCAGAGCTGCAAGTGGACGGGCGCAAGCAACAGCGCCAGGCAGAAAAGCGTACAGAGCAGAGCAACTTTCTTCAGGAGAAAATGTTCTTTATCAAAAAAGGTCATAAAATTTTTCTTTTACGAAGGTCTGGCAGTTCAGTCCTCTTTATTCAAATCTGTTTTTCTTACACCAGGCTTTCTCAGATTGTTCTTCTTGAGGTCTCGAAAAAGACTCTTCATTTTAGGGATAGTGAGAGGTTTAAGCAAGACTGCGTCAAAATCCCCCAGGTCAAAGTTGACCTGTACTTCTGAATCGGCCGTCACGGCGATGATTCGTATCTGTTTAAATTTTCTCTTTTTGCGAATACTTTTGGCCAGTTGGCATCCATCCATATCGGGCATCCAGATATCGGTCAAGATAATCTCGGGGGTGAAGTTCTCAAGCTCTTCAAGCGCTTTGGCCCCCGAAGTAGCCGTCCTGGGCCGGGCTCCCATGTTTTTTAGCATCAGTGAAAGCACCGAGAGGTTCATCGGCACGTCATCGACCAGCAGTATATCTTCTGGTATTTCCAGCTCTTCTTCCTGGCGCGGGGGGGTACTTATCTGAGGGGCCTGGCCATTATTCTGATAGGGTACGTTTTCCAGGCTGAGAGTAAATTTGCTTCCCTGGCCAACCCTGCTTTCCACCTCCAGCGAGCCTCCCATACGTATAGCCAACTGATGCGAAATAGCCAATCCCAAACCGGTCCCCTTGTGCAAAAAAGTCTCCCGAATCGAGTCCTGCTGGATGAAGGGTTGGAAGATTTTCTTCTGGGCGCTCTCCTCAATGCCGATACCGCTATCCTCCACCGTAAGCCGGAGCTCTCCCAGAAGCTCGGTTTTTATTTTGAACTTCCCGCTCACCTTCACACTGCCATGCTCGGTAAATTTAACGGCGTTGCCGACCAGGTTCAGCAATATCTGGCGCAGGCGCAACTGGTCAACCCGCAGAGCCGGTATGTCGTCGGGGCACTCCACCAGGAACTCCAGCCCCCTGGTCTGGGCCTGATACTGGAAGATGGAGCGAATCTCCTGGAGCAGCTCCGCGATGCTGACATTGCGCAGAGCCAGCGACACCGCGCCGGCCTCAATCCGTGAAAGGTCCAGAATATCGTTAATCAGGCTCAGAAGCGCATTGGCCGACAGGTGAATGGATTCCAGATACTCCAGCTTTTCCTCTTCGGGGCATTGTCCCTTCTTGAGCAGCTCGCTGAAACCGATTACCGCATTGAGCGGCGTGCGGATTTCATGGCTCATCGTCGCCAGGAAGAAACTCTTGGCCCTGCTCGCATCCTGCGCCTTGAGCAGCGCCTGGGTCAATTTCTGCTGCGTCTTTTTGGATTCGCTGACGTCAACAAAAGTTTTCAGGATATAGGCCAGTTTTCCATCTATAAAGACGGGGTGAGAGCATATTTCAAAATCGTTCCCCTTGAGCGTGAGCGCTTTCTGGTGTTTCTGGTGGTCTTCGCGCGTTAAAAGCGTGGGGCAATCGTTGGGACGCGTCTCAAAGCCGCAGAAGTTGCGGTAGCATGGCTCGCGCAGAATCTTTTCTTCGGACTGGCCCACCAGCTTCTGCGCCGCGCTGTTAATGCGGATGAGCTTCATATTAGCATCAAAGAGCTGAATCGGAATATCCATGGTGTCCATGATCAGCCGCTTCTCATATTCACTGCGCTCCAGTTGCTGATGCCGGAAGCGTGAATCCAGCACCATCTCCACCAGATGCGCCGTCACCTTGAGCCACCGGTTATCGAGTGCCGTAAACTTCTTCTCGTTGTCGCGAAAAAAGAAAGTGAGACTGCCCCAGATTTTCTTATCCTGATAGAGCCCCACCGTGGCGAGAGAAAGAATTTCATTTACGTTCAAGTAATGGGTGAGCTCTTCATAGCCGCTCGCACTCAGAAGGTCCCTCAAAGTATACGCCTGCGGTGCCAGGAACGGCTCCCTGCGCTCATAGAAGGAATACCAGGGCGGCTTGACGGAGTTCCTCCACTTCATCTGCAGGCCGGACTCTTCCTCGAAATCCGGATGCAGATACTTGACCAAAGGCAAAAAGCGCGCGCTCGAAAAATCATACTGCACCAGATAACAGGAGACCGCCCCGATATACTCCACAGCCGTCTGGAGGAGTAGATGCAACGCCTCCTC
>JAGVTF010000295.1 GCA_019136955.1 Verrucomicrobiota bacterium | reverse complement strand
TTCTGTCCATGTTTTGCCATCAGGGCTACTGTACAGCACGCCTGTATAGTTTAAAATGAAGTTGGTCTCTTCTTCCTTGCTACACTGAATTTCAGGGGCAGAGTCAACTTTCACGGCTGTAAAACCATGCCATTTATCATCAATAATTTCCCAGCCATGCCCTGTCGAAGGATAATAAACAACAACTTCTTCAGGCATCCCCAGGAAAGAGCTATCGGTTACTGCAGGAGCATTACCCTTAAAGCGGAGTTCATTCAGTAAAGTGCAGTCTTCAAAAGCGCCTTTACCAATGGACGTAAAGTTTAGTCCAAACTCAACCACTTTCAGCTCCTGGTTTTGATAAAAAGCACCCTCTCCAAGACGGAGAGCGTTATTCAGGTTGATAGAGGTGAGCTTGGAGTTTGCAAAAGCAAAGTCTCCGATATTGGCCACTTTTTCAGGAAGCTCATAGGTTGCAACGGGATAGTTTGGAGGATACACAAAGAGGGTTCTTCTATCTTTGCTGTACAGAACGCCTTCCAGGCTGGAGTAAGTGGGGTTGCCTTCCTCTACCCAAGTGGCTGAAAGAAAATCGCAGCCGAAGACCCACTTCTGGCCCAGTTTGCTTGTTAGTGTAGCAGGCAGGGTCAGTTCTTCCAAAGAATTGCAACCGGCAAAAGCCCTGGTGCCAATTTGGAGCAGAGGGTTTTGATTAAAGGAAATTTGCTTCAGGCTTTCGCATCCTTCAAATGCACTGGCTCCAATAGAGGTGATGTTTTCTCCTAGAACAATCTCTTCTAAAGTTTCAGAGCCAGCAAATGCGCCTTCCGCAATGGAGGTTACTTTAATTTCGCCAATGGAGGCTGGCACAACAAGAGTTTCATCTTCGCTGCTGACTCCATTTAGCACTGCTACATCACCCAAGACCGAAAAGTTGAATCCTTCTTGAGTCTGGTTAGAAAAGATAGCTTTTGCCACATTGATGCGGCCTCCGGTAGTGCACATTTTGCTCAAAGCATCGACCTTATCTACATTGTTATAGAGGCGCTCTTTTATTTGAAGATAAGTTTCATTGGGGTGTGCAGCCATACAGAGCGCCGCAGCGCCAGAAACAAAGGGAGTAGCCATAGAAGTGCCACTATTCATCTCGTAACCACCGCCATTTCGGATGGAGTAGATATCGCTGCCTGGTGCAAAAATGTTTACAGTTCTTCGACCGTAGTTAGAAAAAAAGCTGGGCTCATCTAAAGAGGTGCTGCTGCCGACAGCGATGACGTTATCGACATAGCCATTGTAATTGCTGGGATAGGTTAAATTAATGTCGTTGTCGTTTGTTTCATTACCAGCAGCACAAACAACTAATATATTAGCGTCACGACAGTTTTTGAGTTCAGCGAGAAAAGCAGCCGAGTAAGCTCCTCTTCCGCCGCCCAGGCTCATGTTGATAATGTGGGCTCCCCTTTTACGAGCGTATGCCACACCTTCCATAATGTCGGAAGACGCGCCAGTTTCCAGCACACTACAGGCCATGATTTTTACGTTCCAGCAGACTCCGGCCGTTCCCAGACTGTTATCTCCCCGGGCTCCGATAGTACCGGCAACATGAGACCCATGACCTTCGTAATCCATTGGATCACCGGTTTTTAAACCGTTTGCAACCCTGATACCAAACACATCGCCAAAGGAGGGTGAGGGGTTTACCCACATGTTATCTATCAAATCTTCATGGGTGTAATCCACACCAGTATCAACCACAGCTACAATGATTTCAGTGATGTTTGTCCGCAAGCCGGTGGGGGAGCTGACTACATTGGTTTTAATGGCGTCTGTGATAACGTCCCATGCGGAAGTGGTCTGAGTCACTCTGAAGCTGTAGGTTTGATTAGGTTCGGAGAAAGCAGGATCATCAGGCTCACGAGCGATGGTCCAAATGTAGTCGGGTTCTACAGCTGCGACCAAGCCACTTTTTAGGTACTCTTTGGCTTTGTCCTGAACATTTTCCAGTGGGTTAAAGTCGACAACCTGCCAATCATTATTAGCGGCCTCCAGGATTCGTGAACTGTTGATGCCCATTGTTTTATTAAAACCGTGAACTGCAGTGAGCGAAACTCCCTCTTTAGGCTTTATCAAAAGGCGCCCGGGATACCACTTTGCATCTGCTGCTTGCGAAGAAAAGCAAAGCCCTCCCAAAAGGAGTAAAACCACAAGGGACAAAGAGGTTACAGTCGATTTTATCCTGCTCCATAAGAGGGTGATACAAGAAATCTTATTCATCTTCATGTTATGCTTATATTTATCGTGAGGCCGCCAGAGTGTCGCCACGCTGCATCCATCAAAATACCTAGCATCAGCGTTTTGGGAGCTCACTTCCTCAGTCCACCCACGTCCGCGACAAAGCTAACCATACTTGTAAGCAAAAAGCAAGGTGTTTTGCTGAGATTCTAACTGAATTACATTCTTATCTCAGGTAGGGAGGAACAGCGCGATTATCTCAGCTTACGAGAATGGGCTCACTGAAAAT
>JAGVTF010000144.1 GCA_019136955.1 Verrucomicrobiota bacterium | reverse complement strand
ATCTGTAATAGTCGGCTTGGCCTGGACAAAAAAAGTAAGCGCAACATCGCCAACACCCTGATCTTCTTCACCTACCCGTATGTTATAGAAATAACCCGTGGAGTAGAGATTTTTGATACTGTCATTGACCGCTGTTCGAAGATAGGGGTCCCCCGGTTTAATGCGAATATTTGAACGGATATAATCATCATTAACCGATTGCGGCCCCACATGGGTAATGAGAACTTTTTGAACTGTGCCCATGGGTTCTTGAGCGGTTCCTGGTTGACTGCCGCAAAGTAAAAGGGCGACAATCACGGCACAAATTCTAATCCTATTTCTCATGGGTAAGTACTAACGTACATCTTCGTGACGCACTCGGGCCACGCTATCAAAGCGAGTATAGTTTTTCAAGAAAATTAAATCCACTTCTCCCGTAGGGCCATTGCGCTGTTTGGCAATGACCAATTTGACCTCAATGGAAGTCTGAACGTGATGACTTTGCTGTTCCTCTTCTTCCTCTCCTCTGCGTGAGTCATTGGCTGAAGCAGGGGGTCTGTAAATCAAAAGAACGAGGTCTGCATCCTGCTCAATAGCACCGGATTCCCGCAGGTCTGAGAGCTTGGGAGCGCGATTTTTTTCTTTTTCAACATCGCGATTGAGCTGACTCAGCACGATAATCGGGACACCCAGCTCTTTGGCGAGACTTTTAATGCCGTTTGAAATGTCTGCTATTTCCTGCTGTCGGTTGCTGTCTCCGCGAACCATGCTTGAATGGAGGAGCTGTAAATAGTCTATGACGAAAAGTTTAATTCCCTTTTCCATCATACGCCGTGCGCGGCTTCTCAGGTTGAGAATACTCAACCCCGGAGTGTCATCGATGTAGATAGGGGCTGAGGCCAGTTTACCGGCTTCTCCAGTCATTTTAGTAAAATCATTTGTGCTAAGTGTACCGCTTCGAATATTTTGCATACTCACTCGTGCACGCGAGCAAAGCATACGCATTACCAGTGACTCGGCTGTCATTTCCAGACTAAAAACACCCACATGTTCTCCCTGTTCAATAGCGACATACTCAGCAATGTTCATCGCCAGCGAGGTTTTACCCATTGAGGGACGTGCAGCTATCACGATCATTTCTCCTGCATGCAGTCCGGCGGTCATCCTGTCCAGGTCAGGGAAGCCGGTTCCAATGCCTGTCAGTTCTCCCTTGCGGTTAAAATAGCTTTGAACTAACTGGAATGCGCTTTTGACGAGCTCATTCATTTCAAGAGAAGAAGTCTGCACCCACTCGCCGTTAATTCGGAGAATCTCTTTCTCTGCCTGGTCCATGAGCGACTCTACATCTGAGGGATTGGAAAAGACATCTTCAGTAAGTGTCGTGCAAGTTTGTACCAGGCTCCTCAAAAGATATTTATCTCGGACGATATTGAGATAATACTCCATATTGAGCGGGGAGGGCGGTGCATCTTTGAGAGAAGAGATATAGGGTACCCCCCCTGCAGAGTCTAAAAGAGCCCTGTCCCGGAGGCGTTGAATTAAAGTTAGTTCATCAATGGCTGCACCTTCCTCGTTCATCTGAATCATTTGATTGATCAAGGTCTGGTGGCGAATATCGTAAAAAATGCCTTCGAACTGGTCTTTGCCTTTGAGCTTGGAGGCAAACAAGGAGAGATTGTTTCTTGGGTCCAGTAAAATACAACCCAATACTCCCTGCTCAGCCTCAATAGAAAAAGGCACCTGCCTGCCTGGCAGAGACATACCAACAATGGCAGAGCTGGCTGGAGCCTTTGAACTTCGTCTCTTGCGAGGCTTCGGTCCGGAACTTTGAAGACCAACGATATCACCAGTGGAAGCTGGTTGAGGGGGAATCAAACTTTCATCACTTGGAAAAGGTGCTGATTCACTTGCATGAGACTCTTCATCGGGTAAGGTGAAAAGCTCTGGAGTAGTGGCACTTGCCTCTATGTTTTCTCTATTTTCTGGTGTCTGTTTTGTCTTTTTCATTTCAAGTTTTTCTCGGATTGTCTCGAGCCAGTTCCTCATAACCATACATAACTATTGGAGCTGGAGTCAAAATTAGTGTATTAAAACTTATTCACATAGCACCAACATAGTGATAGAAAAAAGGTTAAAGATACCACTATCTGATACATCTTAAAGGCGCTTCTATGGTTCTCAGAATTTCAGCTTGCAGTGGTATCGACTTTTCTGTAGATTGTCCCCGTCCATTCCAGGACAATCTCCCGCAAATGGGGTCATAGCTCAGTTGGTAGAGCGTCTCGTTCGCAATGAGAAGGTCTGGGGTTCGATCCCCCATGGCTCCACCATTTGCAGGGTGTTTCTTCCTTTGCAATAACCAAGATTTTTTAATAATTACGTCAGCTTCTTCCTTGACTTTTTTATTCATCATAGTAGATTATGTCTGCCTGGCTTGCCGGGTGATTATTTTTATCTTTGATTAGAATTGCTTTGAGGGTTGTTTTTGCTATTCAGCTTTAACATCTTGATATTAAGTCTGAT
>JAGVTF010000125.1 GCA_019136955.1 Verrucomicrobiota bacterium | reverse complement strand
TCACCCCCAGAGGACAAAAGATGACGCTCACGCTCATTGTTAATTCATACAACCAGCTTGAGCTCCTGAAACGGGTTTTACAAGGAGTTAGCCGACAGGAGAGCGCCCCTGATGAAGTACTCCTTGCCGATGACGGCTCCACCGACAACACGCAGACCTATTTCCAGGAGTGGGCAAAAAAACAATCCTTTCCCGCCCATCTGCACTCGCAGCCACACTCAAACTTCAGAAGGGCAAAAATTTTAAACCAGGCCATCCGTGCTTCCGGGGGGGATTATATTCTCTTTCTGGATGGTGACTCTATTCCCCACCCTTTATTTGTAGCGGACCATCGCCAGTTGGCTCGAGAAAACTTCTTTGTGCAGGGCCATCGTGCGCTGGTTGGTAAAAAAGCATTGAGCTACTTTGGCAATGGTTCCCCTGGTCTCGATTCTCTCAAAGCCTTGTTGAGCTTTCAGCTGAAGGGGGCCAAGCACGCTTTTCGCTGGCCCAAACCATTAGTAAGTATCCGGACTGATTTGCATGGAATTAGAGGTTGCAACCTCGGTATTTGGCGTGCAGACCTCATTAAAGTCAATGGCTATAACGAAGCTTTTGTCGGCTGGGGGCGTGAAGACAGCGAATTGGCAGTGCGCCTCATGAACCTGGGATGCAAGCGTCTGGATGTCCGCGGCAGAGCCTGCTGCTACCATCTCTGGCACCCTCCGGCACCTCGGACCGAACTGGCCCAGAATGATCAACTCCTGGAGCAATGTATCCGAGAGCGACAGATCCGTTGCCAAAAAGGAATATATCAAGACAGTGATGAAAGTCCTTCATCTTAACACGATGCTCCGCGGCGGCGGCACCGATGACCAGTGTATCAAGATCGTTGCAGGCCTGCGTGCCCTGGGCGTTGATGCAAAAATCATGGGGCCTGCCGGACGCGAACTTTGTTCTCAGCTCCAGGCCTCCCAAGTGCCACAAATCGTCTCTCCGCCGGAGGGTCCGCTCAAAAAGCCCCCGCTCGCTTCCAAGCAGGTTTTTCTTCCTAAAACTTTGTGACCGGGTGATTGCTGTCTCAGAGTTTACAAGCCAGGTTATGAAAGAGGGATTCCGCGATGCCGATTCCCCTGAACCTGAGCGCCACTACCGCCCCAGGCTGTTGGGAGACATCTCCAAAATTACTGTTATCCCCTGCTCTATTGATACCGAGCGCTTTTATCCGCAACCGCCCTCAACGAAACTCTTAGAAGAATGGGGGCTCAGCTCTGAGCACTTCATTTTCGCTGTTGTAGGGGGCTATGACCACCCTCGAGGCAAAGGTCAACGGGAGTACCTCAAAGCGGCAGCACTTATCCATGAACAAATCCCTTCTGCGCGTTTTCTCATCATCGGGCGTGGCTCGCTGGCTGAGACCCTGAAAGAGGATATTCAACGACTGGGGCTCAAAGGCAAGGCAGCCCTGACTTCTTATGCTCAGGATATGCCCGCCGTTATGAACTCCATTGATTGCCTGGTGCATCCCTCTATCGGGACAGAAGCTTTTGGGCTGGTGTTACTGGAAGCCTTTGCCTGTGGTAAGCCTGTTATTGCTTCAGCACTGGATGGCATCCCTGAAGCATTCGAGGTGGTGCGGCGTGGTGAGCTGGTTCCTCCAGAGGATATAGAATCGCTGGCCAGTGCAATGAAGAAAATTTTCAAAACCAAGTCTTCAATCTCCGAGTCAGAGAGAAAAGCCATGCACGCGCAGGTAAAAGCGATGGCTTCACTGCCCGTGATGGCTTATCGTACGCACCAACTTTACAAACAAATTTTAAATCATGCCTAGTATTTTACTCTCAGTTCAGGCAACTCCCAGAAAGTTCTTTCACTTCCACCCCGTGAAGAATCCCCAGCCGCCTAAATAGTCTTGAATATCAGCCTTCAAGATTGTTTAATCAGTCAGGGTTCATTGTTGATGAATGCAGTACAAAGGATGGATGATGCCAAGTGCGGCAAAGGCGACCGGCCTTTGACCGTTCCGGATTTTCGTCGCCTGAGTTTGAGTGCGACCTGGAAGTATCCACTCCCCTATCTCCCTCTTATAGACAGGTTTGTCATTAAGTGGCTTGTTCTCTTTTTCCAGAGAATGACGCTTGGTATTACGGGTCTGGAGCAGATACAGCCGGAGCGTGACCCCTTCATCCTTGCGATGAATCATAATCAGAAGCCTGAGGCTATTGCCATTTCTGCACTCCTCTTTTTTTATCGTGGTGGCAAAAAGATACATTTCTTTTCTGACTGGAATTTTCAACTCATCCCTTTTGTGAGTTATGTCATTCGCCGCTCTGAGGTAATCACCCTCACACGGAAATCTGCAAAGCCCAAGTTTTTGAATGTTTTTAAGCCCTGGTTTGAGCTTTCAGAGCCACCTTTTGACGTGGCCAAGAAGAAGCTGGCGGCTGGGGCCTCCGTAGGGGTCTACCCTGAGGGAACAGTGAACCGCCATCCCAAGCGCCTTTTGAGGGGTTACCCCGGAATGGCGCGCCTCTCCATTGAGTCGGGGTGTCCGGTTGTTCCAATAGGGATAAGTTTTCCCAATCTACCCGAAGGAAAGGAAATATCCGATTGGGAACCAATGCAAATATCGATAGGCGCTCCGATGCATCCCCCTGTGGTCGAAGAGGTCGCCAAATTGGAAGATGCTCGGGACTGGCACGCGGAGATTATGACTGAAATTTCAAAACTCTCCGGTAAAGAATGGTGCGGAAATTCTCTACGAAAGTGATTACATAATATGTCTGGTAGCTCGAAAATAAGCTCTCTGAAAATCACAAATGAGGCCGAACGCCAAATGGCGTTGCAGGTTCTCTCTGTTATTTATTGTCAGGAAAAAAATTGGGTTGGTGATGTGGATAAAGTTTTCGAAGCCTCAGACCTGGCGAACCCGGCTGTCTCGTGGTTTTTGGCTCTTTTAAACGATGAGCCTGTCGGTGTTCTCCGCATTCTTTATGAGCCGCCACTGGAGCTCTACAAGGAATATGGCTTTAAAAAGCTTGATTGCCCTTTTGATGTTGAGGCCTGCGTCCAAGACCTGAAGATTGCTGAGATAGGCCGTTTTGCTGTCCTGCCAGAGTGTCGCCGCAATGTTTCAATTGTTGCAGCATTGATGAAGCTGGCAGTTCTGGACACTCTGGAGCGCGGATTTACCCACTATATCACCGATATTTTTGAAGGCGAGGTTCACAGCCCCTATCAATTCCATACACGGGTCATGGGCTTCATCCCTGTGGCAACTCATGATGTAGGTGAACTTAACTGTCCCAATCGCCGTATTACCATGGTCTTAGACTTAGCTGATTGCTATCACCGTACTAAGAAAAACGGCGGCTGGATTTTTCGGGTTCTCACTGCTGACTGGGATGAAGAGCTCCACAAAAAAATGGAAGCTTCTGTTCCGTTAATCAGGGCTACCATGCCTGAGTAGAAACCTCCTCCATCAGATATCCGTCTCGCCTATAGGGGGGAAAGCTGACC
>JAGVTF010000110.1 GCA_019136955.1 Verrucomicrobiota bacterium | reverse complement strand
TCGGACCCTGCACTCAAAGAGTTTCAGTTAGAAAGAGCAGCACTTCTTGAACCTAAAAAACCAAATGCTTTTAACATTGAAGGGCTTGCTGCAACAGCAGAGGGGACACTTTTAATCGGTTTCAGAAACCCAGTCCCAAAGGGTAAAGCACTCCTGGTACCCCTCAAAAATCCGGAAGAGATACTCTCTGGATCCAAACCTGTTTTTGGTCAACCGATTACTTTGAGCCTGGGTGGTCTGGGCATTCGCGACATCTGCTATACTGGAAGCGACTATCTGATTGTAGCCGGCCCTCCTAACAAAGGTATCTGTAAACTTTATCACTGGGACGGGAAAACGGAAAATCCTTCCTTAAAAGTTTTAAAAATATTCCCTCCTGATTTTGCAGCCGAAATTATTTTTTGCTTTCCTGAAAAATCTAACAAGAAGTGGCTTGCCGTCTCTGACGATGGAGGCAAACTGGTAGGAGGAGTAGAAAACAAAAAATTGCCTTTAAGCCAACGAACCTTCAGGGGGCTCTGGCCAGATAATGTGCAGTAAAGTAAATATTTTAACAGGCCCTGCAGGGTCAGGTAAAACCACCCACTGTGTGGAGTCCGCAGTAGACTTTCTTAGAAGTAGCCCCAGAGGCCTTCCCCTTATTTTTCTCCTTCCAAGGCAAGCAACGTTCCAGATTGAACAAGCAGTCTACTCCGATAGAGTTATTGGAAGCAGACGCCTGCAGGTCGTCAGCTTTGAGCGAGCCAGCCTGTTTTTATTTAAACTGTTAGGCAAAGAGAGTCCTCGTGTTTTAAGTCAGGAATCTTGTGCCATGCTTCTGCAGGTTATTCTGAACAAGTATGGAGATAAGCTTAGTTTTTATCCCAACCAGTGCCAGGATACTGACCTTACGACCCAGCTTCTGAAAACTTTGACCAGTTTTCATCAGCACAAGATTTCCATAGAGTCCCTCAAGAAATCAGCGAAAGAGCTGACAGCAAGCAGAGCAGATCGACGCTTATCAAAAAAACTGCTGGACCTGGCTTTTTTATATGAAAAATATCTTCTATGGCTACAGGAGAAAAAGCTTCTAGACGAAAACCTCCTCTTGCCTCTTCTCTCCCAGAGCTTGAGCCAGTGGAAAGATAAGCATCCAGAGAAAGAACTGATTGAGCATGTGTGGCTCGACGGATTTGTTGAATTGTCCCAACAAGAAATAGAGTTTCTGGGCGCTTTGGCAAAAGTGAGTAAAGCCACCACAATCGTTCTTTGCCTTGAGCAGAAAGCAGATGAAAACGCTTCAAAAAATCAGAAAGGGGAGAGGACTTTTTGGAACTACACTTTACCTTTTTTCGAAAAAATCAAAAACTATTTTTCTGATCAATCAGTCTATGATCTAACAATAACTCCTATCGCGAAAAACCCAGAGTGTAGCCGTTTTTCTAGCGCTCCATCTCTTGAACACCTTGAAAAACAATGGCTTAAACATAGAACAAAAACTGATCTCTCTGCATCCTTTGAATTAGAGTATCAGGTTGAGGTGTATCAGTGTTCTGAGTTCTGGGATGAGGCTATTTCTGCTGCACGGAAAATCATTGAGTATGTACAGGGTGGCAATGGGCTACACCGCTATAGGGATTGTTTTGTAGCCTTCAGAAACATAACTCCGTATCAGGGGATTTTTCAAAGAGTTTTTAAGCGTTATAATATCCCGTTTTTTATTGATATACCCCAAAGCATTCTCTATCACCCTGCTGCCGAACTAACTTTACAAGCCTTTGAAACAGTGGCTTTTGGCTGGAAGAATTTTAATTTGCTTTCAACACTGAAAACGGAGCTGGCAGGAGTTTCTCTTCAAGAAATAGACGTTCTGGAGGAAGGACTTCTAAAGCATAACTATTCAGGAAAAGAGCTCTGGAGTAAAAAGCTTTGGCGCCGTTGGCCCCAACTTGATAAAAGCAGGGCAGGGGAGGCGAAAAAACAAAAAGAGCTCCAGAGGGTATTTGAGAATATTCAGAAAAAGAGCATCGCTCCACTGTTAGAACTGGACATAACTTTAAGAGGAGCTGAGAAAATTTCAGGAAACCTTTTGGCGGACGCCATTGAAAAAGTCTGGAAAAACTTTGCTCTGGAGACGAACTTAAACGCTTGGAGTCAGCAAAGCTGGAGTACTGATATCATCCTGGAGAGTGGGTTGTCACCTAATATTCACTCAACGGTTTGGGAAGAGTTAAAAAAATGGCTTGAGAATATAAGGTTAGCTTTTGGCACTGAATTTTATACTTTGCAGGAGTGGGGGAAAATTCTGAAGGCCGGCATTAAGGCTTTGTCAGTCGCTGCTATTCCACCCAGTCTTGACCAGGTCGTGCTGGGAAATATCGAACGTTCCAGAAGTTCTTCTGTAAAGGTTGTCATTGTTCCTGGACTCAATGAAACTGCCTTTCCAGCTTATGAAGATGAGCAAGGTTTATTGACCGAGAATGATCTGAGCACTCTCCAGGGCCTGCAAATAAACCCTATCGCTCTC
>JAGVTF010000124.1 GCA_019136955.1 Verrucomicrobiota bacterium | reverse complement strand
GACACGAACCGTTAGCTGACCCCAAACTGACTGTGCCCCGATAAGGCAAACTGTACAAAAAAATAAAATAATCCTCATCTTCAAAAACCCCCCGGTATCCTAGCCAACACAGCAACAGACTTCAACCTTATTATCGCTTCTGATTCACTCTGGCGAGAAAGAGATTGTCGCTGGGCGGGTTTCAAGGCAGAATAGTTTTGTGTTATGAGGATGAGTCAAGCATCAGCTTCAGTTCAAATCGGAATGGTTGGGGGCGGAACAGTAGGTGGCGGGGTTTACCAGGCTATCGATCGCAATGCGCTGTTGATTGCTTCCAGAACAGGTGTTTTATTAAAAATAAAGCGGATAGCGGTTAAGGCATTGGATGAGCCGCGGTCTGTAGAAATTCCAGTTTCTCTTTTAACAACCGATTGGAAAGAGGTGGTTAATGATCCTGAAGTGCAGGTTGTCGTCGAGTTGGTAGGGGGGACAGGTGTTGCAAGAGAAGTGATTTTAGCCGCCCTGGAGCAAGGCAAGAGTGTTGTAACAGCTAACAAGGCGCTCCTGGCATCTCATGGAGAAGAACTTTTTAAAGTTGCGCAGGAGAATGATGCCGCCCTTTTTTACGAGGCAAGCGTCGCTGGGGGCATCCCACTCATCCGAAGCATCAGAGAGGGGCTTGTCTGCAACCGCTTTCTCAACATCAGCGGAATCGTCAACGGCACCTGTAACTACATCCTTACGCAAATGGAAGCTCTGGGGCATGGATTTGAAGAAGTGCTCAAAGAAGCTCAGACCAATGGATACGCAGAGGCCAACCCTGCTCTTGATGTAGAGGGACACGATGCCCACCACAAAATTTCAATTCTGGCTTCCCTGGCTTATAATGCATGGGTTGCGCCTGAAAAGGTTTACAGGGAAGGTATCTCTTCTATTACGGGGCTGGATATCCAAACATGCAAAGAGTGGGGGTATAAATTAAAGCTTCTTGGGACTGTAAAACATATCTCTCGAGAGGCAGATGTAGACCATATTCAGGTGAGAGTTGCTCCCACCTTAATACCCCAAACCCACATATTGGCGAGTGTTGATGGTGTCTTTAACGGCGTTTCCGTACGAGGAGATGTAGTAGACGAAACTTTTTTTTATGGTCGAGGAGCAGGCCAGGATGCAACAGCCAGCGCCACCGGCACGACTCATCCCAATGAGCCTGACTCAACGGGTTGCTGTGCTTCCCTTTGATGAACTAAGGGGACGCTTTTATATTAGGATTTTTAGCGAACAACCACTTCAAGAGAAAGTGGAAAAAATTATCCAAGGGGAGGAAATTCAAATTAGTTCGACAAAAGCCGCATCGGATGGCTCAGCCTCATTTACAGCTGTACTGACTGAACCAACAGACTGGAAACGAATAGAAAAGGTTTTAGCGCAGTTAAAGATGTGTTTGAAGTGTACTTCTGAGCCGGTTGCTTATGTAATTGAAGACTTTTCTAAATAGATACTAGATGCCGTGAACAGACGAGTGTTTCTCAAAGTTTTGCCAATTTTAGGAAGCAGCTTCTTGCTGAGCGGCTGCACCACCAACAAAATTCGTTGGGAGGAGCGCGTGGGCAGCTACACGTATGACCAATCTGTTATTGAGATGGGGCCTCCAGATAAAGAGGCCAGGCTGGAAGATGGCACGCGCGTTTGTGAGTGGAGAACAGCAAGAGGAGGGATATCAGGAATGGGGACAGCCTCAGGTGTTTACACAGGGCCTTATGGAAGCTATCCGCAAACTTATACAGTGAGCCAAATGCCCGACTTTTACTTGCAGTTGACCTTTTCACCTGAAAACAAACTCGTCTCTTTTAAAAAGGTAAGAAGATAGTCTGTTATATTTAAAGTGCCGATATGTACACTATTTTAACTCGCCTGTTGGTATTTCTCTGTTTTTCAGCAATTTTAGCTGGAGCTTTTTTTTGGTGTACCCCTTTAATTAAGCTTAACGAAGAGATGCATCGCTCCTTAATGAATGCAGAGCTGGAGCTTGACTTGGCAAATGAAACCTACTTAAAGCTGGCCGAAGAGCTGGCCCAGATTCAGGTTAACCCACGCAAGGTAGAAAAATATGTGAGAGAAGGCTTCCGCTATGCAAAGCCGGATGAAACAATTTTTATTTTTGAGACCGTTCGCCCTTCAATTACCGTACCTTTAGAGCCCTGAGGGCTTAATAGAATCGGCAAAAGTTAAAGCCAAAGCTTATAGAATGCGCCCAAAATAAGAGAGGTATAAACAGCGGCCAAAAGATCATCTGCTGTTATACCCAAACCTCCCTGCAGTTTTTGGCTGGCGCTTATCGGCCAAGGCTTAAAAATATCGAAAAAGCGAAACAGGGAAAAGCCTAAGGCTGTAATCCACATAGCAGAGGGGGCAAAAAAATCATTTATCCCGGGCATAACACCGTGTTTGTAAAGGTAAAGGCAAACAGGCAGCGTAAAACATAAAGGGAGAGCAACGATCTCATCCAAAACTACTGATGAAGGATCACTTTTCCCCAAGATTATTTCTGCTTTTCCACAGAAATGAATAGAAACAACAAAGCCTAAAAGTTGAAGAAGGAAAAAAAACCAGATATTCCCGCTGCCCAGAAGAAGCGCAAACCAGGCAATTCCCAAAAAGGAGCCACACGTCCCCGGGGCGATGGGAGAGAGGCCGGTTCCAAAACCTTGAGAAAAAAATAAAATGAACTTTTTCTTATTCATCTTTAAGCTTACCTTCGGCTATATGATTTTTGAGCCACTCTCGGGCTGAGGCAATATCGAAAAACTTTCCATCCAATTGCGCTTCATAAGCCAGCGATTGAACCTTCCCTATATCAGGCCCAGGAAGGAGCCCTGTCTCTTCAATAATTATATCACCCTTTAGGAGAGGTGCTGGTGGACCGTCAGTGAGTTGAAGCTTTTTCGTCATTTTTTTCATACGGTCTAAGGATTCTTCAAATCCAAGCTTTTTTTTCTTTGAACGTCTCAGTGAAATCCTTCCCCTTTGATCCGCGATCCAAAGGGTTAGAAGGTTTTCAATTCGCTCTGGATCTAGCCGGTGGGCCAATCGACGGAGGGAGCTTTTTGAGAGCTCAGGCGCATCAACTCCGAACATATGGTTTGCTGTGAGAAGAAGAATTCTTTTTTTCAGCCTCTCTGGAATGCCTGTTTGGGATAAAAAAGTTTCTGTATGGGCCGCACCGGCTGCCGCATGCCCTCTGGCCCGTATTCGGCGAACTCCTTCTTTTTCTTCAAAGGCAAGCGTATCCGGTTTTCCAAAATCGTGACAAAGGGCAGCGAAAAGCAAAACGGCCCGAGTTGAAGCATCCAGTTTTTCCCATTCCTTTTGTTGTACGAGCTGGTCGCAGACTAGAAGTGTGTGTGTGAGAACATCTCCTTCACCATGCCAAATGGGGTCTTGTGGACAGTAGCGAAGCCTGGCAAGGGCGGGAGTGTGTGTAATCCATTGTGTCTCCTCCAAAAATAAAATGCCGAGAGAGGGGGTTTGAGAAAGAGTTGCCCATTTCATCCATTCACCATAGATGCGCTCTAAAGAGAGCTCATGATATGAAGGCAGTATGCTTTTACATAATGAAACGGTTTCGGGCGCTGCTATAAGATTGAAGCGCGAAGAAAAATGCATTCCCCTTAAAACTCTCAAGGGGTCT
>JAGVTF010000091.1 GCA_019136955.1 Verrucomicrobiota bacterium | reverse complement strand
CGGAGAGTTGAACAAATATCCGAATGAGTGGGTCGCCTACGAGCTGATGAATGAGCCGGTGGCCGATGACTCGGAGACGTGGAACAAAATCGTTCGCCGCGCCGTGGCGACCTTGAGGAAGCTGGAGCCGGAGCGTAAAATCCTTATAGGTTCCAACCGCTGGCAAAATTACAGCACCGTGAAAGATTTGTGGATTCCGGAAAACGACCCCAATATCATTATCACTTTCCACTATTATGAGCCATTTCTCCTGACCCACCACCGGGCCCCCTGGCACGAGATAAGGGATTACACCGGGCCGGTTCATTATCCGGGCAAAACCATTCTGGATGAGGAATTGGATGCTCTTCCCGAAACGCAACGCCAAAAATATGGCATACAATGGAACCGGCGTGTCTTCAATGCCGACGTGATCGAAGGGCATTTCAAACAGGTTCTGGATGTGGCCAAAAAACACAATCTGCCGGTCTATTGCGGCGAATTCGGTTGCTGCCAAACGTCTCCGGCTCCGGATAAATACCGCTGGTATCGGGATGTGACGATGCTCTTCAAACGGCACAACATCGGTTATTCCAACTGGGATTACAAAGGCGGTTTCGGGATCATTCAACGGGGAGAACCGGTATGGCCCATGATCGAACCGCTCACCGGCAAGCGGGCTTTGGGCGAGACGTTTTCGCTTCATCCGGAGAACCCGAAATATTTTCTCTTCCGTGACAAGCCGACGCTCCTGATCACCTCTGGCGAGCATTATGGGGTTCTCCTCAACAGCGCTTTTGATTTCGATAAATATCTGGAGACGCTGGCAAAGGATGGGCTCAACCATACCCGCGTTTTCATGGGGACTTACCGTGAAGAGGAGGGCAATTTCAATATTCAGAACAACACGTTGGCACCCGGCAAAAACTATGTGTCGCCTTGGAAGCGAAGCCAGGAGGCAGGTGCGCTGGATGGTGCCAACAAGTTTGACCTTATGCAGTTTAACCCGGCCTATTTTGAGCGGCTGCATCAACTGCTGCAAAAATCCTCAGAGCTTGGGATTGTGCTGGAGCTGACCCTTTTCTGCCCGATTTACGATCCATCTCAGTGGAAGCTCTCACCAATGAATGCCGAGAATAATATTCAGGGTCTCGGGAATGTCCCATCGAACCAGCTTTTGAGTATGGATGCGGAGCTGGGGCTCTTGGAGGTTCAGAGGGAGGTTGTACGCAGAATTGTGCGCGAGGTGAACGGTTACGATAACTTCTATTTTGAGATTTGTAATGAGGCGTATTTTGGCGGGGTGACGGATGCCTGGCAACGGATGATTACCGATTGTATCGTGGAGACTGAGAAGGAGCTGCCTCGCAAGCATCTTATCTCCGTAAACGTGGCTAATGGCACCGCGATAGTGCAAAATCCTCATCCGGCCTGGTCGCTCTTGAATTTCCACTACTGCTCGCCGCCCAGAGCCGTGGCCGATAATGCGCATCTGCCTCTGCCCATCGGAATGAATGAGACTGGCTTCAAGGGGATTGGCGGCGACTACTACCGGCGTGAAGCATGGGAGTTCATGCTCTCGGGCGGTGCGCTCTATAATAACCTGGATTACTCCTTCGCGGTGGGCTGGGAGGATGGGACCTTCGAAGTGAAGGAGCCAACCCCGGGTTGTGGAAGCCCCGAGTTCAGGCGCCAGATTAGTTTGATGAAGCGCTTTCTTGAGAGCTCGGACTTCATCCGCTTGAAACCGGTCGCAGGAAAGAGCCTTCTGGCAGAGGGGGAACTGAACCTTTTCGTTCTGGCGGAGAACGGCAAGCAATACCTGCTCTATAGCCGCCAAATGCCGGAGCGGTTGGCGCTCAGGGTACCTGCGGGCTCCTATGAGGTATGGGTGCTCAATACGATTACCGGAGCTGAGCGGCGCCTGAAGCTGACATCCAAAGAGGGAAGCCTCGAGATAGCGGTTGAGGGTGAGCTGCGCCCAGAAACGGCCATCAGCCTGCAACGCTCAGAGAACTAGTCGCGCACGGGGAAAGAGTTAATCGACAAAGGCCGGTTTTAGCTTTGGCTCATCCAGATCCAGCCGGTAGAGTATCTGATTATACTCGTAGCGGGCTGTCGGGAAAGCGCGCCCCTCGAAGGTCATCGTGTAAGTGCCTTCGAAGAGGAGGTATGGTTTATCGGCTGGGGCCAGCTCCGGATGCAGCCGGGGATTGTAGAAGGTGTAGCGGTCATGAGAAAGAATTGGGACCGCTTTGCCCCAGGGGCCCAGAGGTGAACGGGCTTCGGCATACCAGAGGTCTCCCAGGTAGGAAGATTTCCCGCCAGACTGAACAAATAGAGCGACCCAGCGCTTGCGATACTCACTCCACTGGATGGAACCGGTGTGGAGGCGGACCTCCTGCTCATCGGTGGCAGAGGTGAGAGTGCGTGGGGATTCCACCTTTTCCCAAGCGTCGGGGTTGGACCAATCCTCAAAGGTTGCTTTGCATTTGAGCCGTGGCAATGGGTCTCCGAAGAAGACCCACTCGATTCCGGTCTCCTCGTCTCGCCAGAAGGCCGGGTGGCCATCGGGCAGGGTGGGCGAGCGCTGGCCGGAGGATTTTTCCCAGACGATACGGCTGCGTTCAAATTCTTTCGATTCATCATTCCAGCGGGCCAGGCCGCGTTCATAGGGCTCCAAGGGTGGGTTGATTTTGTTATAGACCGTGCAGAGTTGCTCTTCTCCGTTCTTATCTTTGAGGGTGAGGGTGCCGCTGATCCAGGTGGGACCATCGCCCGGCAATTTGGCGACGCCGCGGGGTCTGCCGTTGGCTTCGCGGAATAAATTGAACTGAACCTGCAGAGGTGGCTCGGCAGGGAAGCTGGCGGTGAAGGGGGTGATTGCTGCGGTGGTGTGGAAGACTCCCAGCGGGTAGTGTGGCAGCGAGGTGTCGCCCCAGGCCCAGAAGACTTCGCCTTTGTAGAGGGCTGTCTGCACAGTATCGCAGCCGATGACGCCGGTATCTTCCCAATCGAGCATCAGGCCGCATTTTTTGCTTTCCCCAAAGAGGCCGCTGCCTGTCAGGCGTCCAATTCGCCGGGCGATGCTTTCGCGGTCAACCTTGACGGTAGCTTCTCCGCCCGGGGTCGGCTTCAGACGCACGCCCCGATAGCCGAAACCATCTTTGGGTACCGTGTAACCATGGCCGGAAATATCAAACCAGACCTCCTGGTCCATCAGGTCCGGGTCGTCAAAGGCGATGACGCCGGCGTTATCGCTCAGGTAACGGACATAGCCGACGGTTTTTAGCTCGACCAATGGGACGGGCCAGCCGCTTTGGCGATCGACCACTTGAATCCGGAACGGTTCAAGCGCCTGCAGAGTGCAGAGAGAGGCCGACAGCAGGAAAAGGGTTGTTAATTTCGTTTTCATTTTCATTTCAGTGGCTCTGGCTCAGGCCAGAAAGCTCCAGACTTGCCGGTCCAGATTTCTGTACTGGCTGGCTTCCATGATATGCTGGGACTGGATTTCCTCAGAGCCCTCCAGATCAGCAATCGTACGGGCGACCTTACGGATGCGGTCATAGGCTCGGGCGCTCAGGTGCATTTCGTTCATCGCCATCTTGAGCAGATTGAGGCAATCGCTGTCAAGGTTACAGAACTTGCTGAGCTCGCGGCTGCCCATGCGCGCATTGGCGCGAATGTGGGGGCTCAGGGCAAAGCGCTCAGTCTGCTTCTGGCGGGCGGCAATGACCCGTTTGCGGATTTGCTCTGAGCTTTCGGCCGCCGGCTGATTGGAAGAGATGAAACGGAAGGGGACGGACGGAACCTCGATATGGAGATCAATGCGGTCCAGAAGCGGACCGGAGATGCGCCCCAGGTAGTTTTGAATCTGCTGGGGCGAGCTGCGGGATTCGTGAGGCATTTTGCCGTCCGGGGTGGGGTTCATGGCGGCAATCAGCATCAGCTCTGTCGGGAAAATGAGAGTGCCGGAGGCGCGGGATATCGTCACAAACCCATCTTCGAGCGGCTGGCGCAGGGTCTCCAGAGTCGTTCGTTTGAACTCGGGCAACTCATCAAGAAAAAGGACTCCGTGGTGGGCCAGTGTGATTTCCCCGGGGGTGGGTGTGCTGCCACCGCCCAGAATGCCGGCGTTGCTGGCGGTGTGGTGCGGTGAGCGGAAGGGGCGCTCGCTCTGAATATGCTGGCCGGGTTTGAGCAGCCCCATGATGCTGTGTATCTGGGTGACTTCCAATGCTTCTTCCAGCGTCATTGGCGGCAGGATGGAGGGGAGCCTGCGTGCCAGCATTGATTTGCCGGTGCCAGGGGGGCCCACCATGATGAGGTTGTGAGCGCCGGCAGCGGCGATTTCCAGAGCACGCTTTACCGATTCCTGGCCTTTGACGTCGGCAAAATCAAGCACGGTTTCCGGACGGTTGTTGAGGAGCTCCTCGAAGCTCTCCTCCGCTGGTTTGATCACTGCCTCACCGCGCAAAAAAGCGACCAACTGCGCCAGCGATTCCACCGGGTAGACCTCGATGCCCGAGACCAGAGCTCCTTCCTGGGCATTTTCAGCAGGCAGGAAAATACCTTTCTTGCCGGTTTCTTGGGCACAGAGAGCCATGGATAGCGCCCCATGAACGGGCCGCACGGTACCGTTGAGGGCCAGCTCTCCGGCAAAAAGGTAATCATCCAGATAGGGAGAGTTGATTTGATCGGTAGCCGCCAGAGTGGCGACCGCAATCGCCAGGTCGAAGCTCGGACCCTCTTTGCGGATATCTGCCGGGGCCAGGTTCACCGTGACAATTCCCAATGGTTCGCGCAGGGCCGAGTTGCGCAGGGCCGGCCGGAGGCGCTCGCGTGCCTCCCTGACGGCGGCATCAGGCAGTCCGACAATGGTAATGGAAAATGTTTCAGCCAAAATAGAGCTTACTTCCACCTCGACCAGCACGGGGCTGATTCCCTGTATCGTTGCTGAATAGACCTTAGAAATCACGGCTTGGATTTTATACGGAGGTACAAATTTTGGCAAAGCATAATTCTCTTTCGGCTGAATTTGACGTAGCGATGAGTGGGACAGGAGGTATGGGATTGATTTTTAATATTTTTTTGCGAAGGCATTGACAAATATGAGGGGAGCGTTGTATTCTCTTTACAACAGCACTGTGTGCTGGGAAATGAGGTGAGAGAGATGAATGAAGAAGTGAAGGTTTTTGGTGAGTTGTTGAAGAGTTTGCGCCGTCGGGCAGGGATGAGTTTGCGGGATTTGGCCCGTAAAGCGGCCGATGATCCGGCCAATATCAGCAGGATCGAGCGCCGGTTGCGTCCGGCCCCTGGTGAAGATGTGACCGAGCGTTTTGCCAAAGCGCTGGGGCTCACCCCCCAGAGCGAAGAGTGGGTTCAATTTATGGATATGGCGGCGCTCTCGCGCAGAGAGCTGCCCCGTGATATTACCGAGGAGGAACTGATTGGGGAGCTTCCGGTGTTTTTGCGGACGCTCAGGGGCAAGCGGCCAGCGGAAGAAGAGTTGCTTAACCTGAAGGATACGATATTCAAAGCGCTGAAACCGTGAAGAATTTTCCAAAGTTATACGCTGAAGATATCTATGAGAAGGTTAAGGAATTTGTTTCCGAGCTTCAGGGCTATGATGTGCCGGTTGACATTGAAGCGATTATCGAATCTCTGGATATCGAAATTATCCCTGTAGCTTCCCTTCTGAGCGAGCATGGAATAGAAGCTACGACGAACGGCAGGTTTAATAAGATTTTTATCGATTACGGGCGCTATCTATCCGATAAACATTACAGGCGCGCGCGTTTCTCCCTGGCTCACGAACTGGGGCACATTCTTTTGCATCGAGAGTTCCTTGACTCAAACCCTTATGAAACGCTGGAGGAGTGGCTGCAGATTTTGTTGAAAGAGAGTGACCGTGAATATGGGATTTTGGAATTTCAGGCAAACATTTTTGCCGGCGCGATATTGGTTCCGGAAGCTCAGCTCCTTGAAGCCGTGGCAGAGGGGAAAAAGCGGATTGAAATAGCGAGGCTTTTTGAGGTCTCGGAGGATGTCATTAAACGGCGCATCCATAATGATAAAAAAGTTTTGGAGGCTGTAATGCGCATTATCGAGGATAGAGAGAATCCTTCATCTTGAAGGAATGCCTCTTGCCTTTTTCAGCTATACCAATTCAAGGAAGTTGCGGAGGATGCGGAGGCCGGTCTGTTGGCTTTTTTCGGGGTGAAACTGGACGGCGAAGATACTGTCGCGCCAGATACTGGAGGTGAAAGTCTCGCCATACTCGGTCTGGGTTGCGGCGATTGCGGGTTCTTCAGGGACGGGGTAAAAGCTGTGGACGAAGTAGAGGTAGCTGCCCGGGGCGATGCCTTTATAGAGAGGGCAGGCGGGGTTGAGGATAGAGATATTGTTCCAGCCAATTTGGGGGATTTTAATCCCGGGGTGTTCGCCAAACCGGCGGACCTCACCTTTAAAAATGCCTAAACCCGGCTCAATACTTCGATTTTCCTGGCTCCGCTCGAAAAGCGCCTGGTAGCCGACGCAAATACCGAGGAAGGGGCGGCCGGAGCGGATAAACTTACACAGGGGGGCCTCCAGTTTTTGGTGACGGAGGGCACCCAGGCAGTCATCGAAGGCTCCCACACCGGGGAGGATAACGGCGCGGGCATGGGCCAGTTCTTCAGGCTCTTTAATCAGACGAGGCTCTGCTCCCAGAAACTGGAAAGCTTTCCGGACACTCTTCAGGTTGCCTGAACCGTAATCAATAAGCGCAATCAAAGGAGTTGGCAGATAGGGAGTCTATCGGGATTATTGGCGCTCATACTCGCCGCTGCTGATACGTTTGAGGACGGTAAAGCCGGCTTTTTTGGCGTCGCTGATCGAGACAGGTTTGGTGTAATGGGGTGTGTTAAAGAGTGAAATGATCTTACGCACCGGCTTGTGGCAGAGCGGGCAATCTTTGAGTTCCGGAGCATCAATCGGGCGATTGATTGCGAAGCGGCCCTTGCAGATTTTGCAGAGCGACTCAAGCGGCGCATCTTCCTCCCCCTCGGGGGGGATCACTTCATATTCGTAGAGAGGCATCTAAAGCTATGGAATCAAAGTTAGAACAAATTATTTACCGAGCTCCGGAACGATTATTTTTTGGCCGACCTGTATCGCGTTGGGTTTGAGCCCGGGGTTGGCTTTGAGTATCGCATTTATGGAGGTATTGCCGCCGCTATCTTTAACCGTTTTGACAATTCCCGAAAGGGTTTCGCCTTTCTTAACGGTCCATTCATAAACGGTCCCGTCTCCCATTATTTCCGGCTCTTGAGCGCGCGAACTGGCGCTCTTGGGGGTGCTGGGGATAGAAGCTGAAGGGGCGATTTTAGCTAAATTTTCAAGTTGCCTCAAGAGGCGGTCATTATCGCGTTGGCGGTCTTTTTCACTGGCCAGGAAGCGATTTTCCAAAGCGACCAGGGCGCCTTGCAATTGCTGCACGCTATCCAGGCTGGCAGCCGAACTCAGGTCCGGCGGCGGAGGAGGCGTGCGTACGGCCTCACGGAGCCTGGAGACCTCTTCGGCCAGCACATTATACTGGCGCTGCAGTTTATTGATGGCCTGGATGATTTCCGAGTGGGCCTGGGTAAGCTCTTCCACACGGGTGGAGAGTGCACGGATGCGCTCCTGATAGTAGACGGCTGCGTCGTCGGCCTGGGCCGATGAATCTTGAATCAGTGCAACGCTCACTCCCAGAGTGATTAGTAGTAGTATGGCATACCTTTTCATTTTATGGCTCCCTTGTTCACCCCAAGTGAACCTTGGAAGTTTAACCCCAACAGCGTATGGCTGCAAGCTCCGAACCGGCCCAAATGCGGGTAAAAGCTATTTGACGGCTGCCCAAATGCGGTGGACGTCGTCGTGGTCGTCAAGCGTCTGGAGAAACTCCCCCACTTCAATACGCTCTTTTTCGCTCAGGTCCGGGTAGTTTTTGGCCTGGTAGCCGAGCTCGCTGGTGACAACTTTCCAGCCTTGGGCAGCCAGCGCCATCGAGACCTGGTGCAGATCGGCACATTCGGTGATGAAGCGGGCTCCCAGCGAATCGGCGGGGATATCGCTGTTTTCCTCATGAGTTAGCGGGGTGACCTCTTCAGCGCCGCATTCGATGGCGATCTCTTCCAGGTCAATCTCCTGGAGAGCGGGCAGGTATCCCTCGACCAGGCCGACATGGTCAAAGAGAAAGCGGTTGCTGCCGCTGGTACCCAGTATCCCTCTGCGGAAGAGGACGCGCATTTCGGGGGCTGTCCGGTTCGGGTTATCGGTATAAACCTCGACGATGACAGGCACTTTGTGAGGGGCATAGCCCTCATAGAATATCTGGTCCATTGCCAGCTTTTCGCTTCCGGTGCCGGCCGCTTTTTTGATGGCGCGTTCGATGGCGTCGCGACTGACGTTTTCCTTGCGAGCCTTCTCCATAGCCGCTCCCAGGCGCGCATTGAGAGCCGGGTCAGCGCCGCCCATTTTGGCTGCGACCATAATTTCTCGAACGATTTTACCGGTGGCCTGAGTCTTTTTGAGAGAAGCCGCCTGCCTCTTAGAATGTAACCATTGACGTCCCATATACCGCCGAAATTATGAAGAAACAGGGCCGGGGAAGTCTAGACTTTTGGCTGAAAAATTTTTGGTTTTTTTTATTTGTTTGAACTCAAACCAGCTTTCTGGCAGCATGAGGAGTGTACGGAAAGATGATGAAAATGAACAGGAAACTTATTAAATGGAGCTTGGGGCGCTCTGCCCTGGCGGGGGTATCGCTGCTGGCGATGGCCGTAGCGGCAATGGCTTTTTCCATTCCCACGATTGATCTGGATGGCCAAACCAATATGCAAAGGGTGGTCGACCAGGAAAAGGGTCAATATCTGGGCCATCCCAGCACGGTGATGCTTGAGGATGGTAAAACGATTTACTGCGTCTATCCGCGCGGCCACGGCAAGGGGGCCCTGCTACTCAAGCGGAGCGATGACCGCGGCTGGAGCTGGAGCGAGCGGCTTTCGGTACCCGAAAGCTGGGCTACCAGTCTGGAAACGCCGCACATGTACCGCGTGGTAGACGCTGAAGGGAAGAAGCGGCTGATGGTATGGTCCGCGCTTTATCCGGCACGCTTTGCCCTTTCAGAGGATGATGGCCAGAGCTGGGGCGAGCTTCAGCCGGCTGGTGACTGGGGCGGCATTGTCGCCATGGCCAGCCAGATTCCGATGAAGGAGCCGGGGCACTACATGGCGTTTTTCCATGATGATGGCCGCTTCTTCACCTCTCAAAATCTGATGCAGAGCCCAACGGTTTTCACGCTCTACACGGTGGAGAGCTTTGATGGCGGCTTGAGCTGGGAGACACCGAAAAAGATTTATGCCTCCTCGGCGATGCATCTCTGCGAGCCGGGCGTGATTCGCTCGCCCGATGGGAGCCAGATTGCGATGCTCTTGCGTGAAAACTCCCGCAGAAAGAACTCCCAAATCATGTTCTCTGGTGATGAGGGGCGCACCTGGAGCCATCCGCGGCCGCTCCCGCCGGAGCTCAACGGCGACCGGCATACTCCGATTTATGCGCCCGATGGCAGGCTCTATATCTCATTTCGCGATATGCAGCCGGCGGGTCAGAGCTCTGCCACCGCTGGCGATTGGGTCGCCTGGGTCGGAACCTATGATGACCTGCTCAATGGACGCTCGGGCCAATACAGAATCCGCCTCAAGGATAATAAGAACCCCTGGGATTGCGCCTATCCGGCTGTGACGGTTCTGCCCACGGGTGACCTGCTGAATATCACTTATGGACACTGGACTCAGGGTGAGCCGCCTTACATCTTGTCGGTTCGCTTCCATCTGGAGGCCGTGGATAAGCTCTATCCCGGGGTGATGCCCGGCAATCCGGAAAAGGACCTGGCAAAGATTAAGGCGATGGTGGCTGAACGGGGTACGCCGCTCAATTGGCTCTTTACCGGAGACAGCATTACCCATGCAATCGTGCATACGCTGGGCGAGCGCAGCTATGCGGAGCATTTTGAAGAGCGGATTCGGGGAGAATACTGGCGGCCGCGTGACGTGGTCATCAAGACCGGCATCAGCGGCGATACGACCGACGGGATATTGCGCGACTTTGACCGGCGGGTGGCAGAGTTCAAACCGCAGGTGGTCTCCGTGATGATCGGCATGAACGATGCGCGGCGGGGTTCGGATAAGAAGGAGGAGTTTCGGGAGAATCTGACCTCTCTGGTGAAGCGGATTCGTTCCATCGGGGCAATTCCGATTCTCAATACGCTCAACATGATTCAGTTTGAAAAGGTGCCCATACAGGCTGAGACGGAGGCTTGCTCGGATATTGTCCGTGAAGTCGGTGAAGCGGAGGGAGTGATCACGGTGGACCACTGGCGCTGGTGGGAGGTCAACTGTACTACGCCCGAGATATTGAATGACTGGCTCAATGACCCGATTCATCCGAACGGGCTGGGGCATCGCCACTTTGCGATAGAGTTCTTCAAGCGGCTGGATATGTATGACGAGAAGAGTCCGACCTGCCAGCCGGTGGACCCGCGCCGCCAGAAGTAGAAGAGGATGATCTCTTAAAAACGAAAGGCGTCGGATTTTTAGGACTGGCGCCTTTTCTCTTTGAAGCGAACGGCGGCGGAAAATCAATTTCTCAGCCGGACCAGCAGTTGACCTGATTGCTCGGCACTGGGGCGGCTCTTTTCCTCATCCCAATACTTGCGGCAGAACCAGTAAAGCTCAACGGCCTGGCAACTGCTGAGCGTGTGGGGCAGGAGCGGCGGCAGGAGCAGTGCAGCCGTATTGGTTGAGAGTGGCTCATACTCGCGC
>JAGVTF010000249.1 GCA_019136955.1 Verrucomicrobiota bacterium | reverse complement strand
ATGGGTGTTGAGAAGATATCTCTTCACCTTCAAGCTCGGAACGCGGAAGAGGTTTTAAAAGAGTTAGTCGGTCTTATTGAGGAAATTAAAGACATCCCCGGTGCGTCGGCCAAACTTTTGGAAGCGCTGAAGGAGCGTGAAAAGCTGTGCAGTACAGGTGTGGGCGATGGTGTCGCTTTTCCCCACTGCCGCAATGCACTGGTCGGTCTGGTAAAAACTCCAGTGGTCGTTTTTGGACGCCACAAGGGGGGGGTGCCTTACGGAGCAATAGACTCTGCTCCGGCGCAATTGTTTTTTTTGGTAATAGCTCCTTCTGTGAGCACGCACTTGCAGATTCTGGCCAGGCTGGGTCGCATGGTGAGGGATAACCGCTTCAGGCAGAGCTTGCTCAATGCCAACTCCCCACAGGATATCCTGGACCTTATCGAGAAGGCTGAAATGATTTAGACCAGCTGCACACTCGCTTGATTTATGAAAGTAATAATTGTTGGTGGAGTGGCTGCCGGAGCAGGTGCGGCAACCCGACTAAGGAGACTCGACGAATCAGCTGAAATCATTCTACTGGAAAAAGGGAGCCATGTGTCCTATGCAAACTGTGGGCTTCCCTACCATTTGGGAGGAGTGATTCCAGAGCGCAGATCACTCTTGGTGGTTACGCCTGAGATGTTTAAAAATCAGTTTAACGTTCAGGTGAGAACTGAAAGTGAAGTGGTATCGATAGATCGGGCCGCCAAGAATGTAACTGTTCGCAATAAGGGTGGTGAAACCTACACTGAGAGCTACGACAAGTTGATCCTGGCGACAGGCTCTTCTCCAATCCCTCTGCCTATCCCCGGGATAGAAGATCCTCGGGTAACGCATCTTTGGACGCTGGCAGACATGGACCGGACCCTTGCCCACCTTGGCACCGGGGCAAAGCGTGTGGTTCTGGTGGGAGCCGGTTTTGTCGGATTAGAAACAGCGGAGAATCTTAGGGAAAAAGGTTTGGAGGTAACCGTTGTTGAGGGGCTTGACCACGCTCTCTCAACGATTGATAAAGAGATGGCAGTTCCCTTACAAAAGGAGCTTGAATCTCACGGTATCAGCTTTGAGCTGGAAAGAATGGTCACAAAGTTTATTACCGATGGTCCGCATCTTGGGGTTGTGCTGGATAACGGCAAGGAGCTTGAGTGTGATTTTGCCATTCTTTGTGCTGGTGTAAAACCGAACTCCGGATTAGCCCGAGATGCAGGTTTGGAACTGGCTGAGCGGGGGCACATTGTCACTGATGAGTATCTAAGAACGTCAGACCCAGATATTTTTGCGGCTGGGGATGTTGTGGAGGTGAGAGACCCTATTTTGGGAGGCAAAACGACAATACCTCTGGCGGGTCCAGCCAACAAACAGGCGCGTGTCGTTGCTGATAACATCATGGGGGGTAAAGTTAAATACTGGGGCAGTCTGGGTACTTCAATTTTAAAGGCAGGCAACTTAACCGTTGGAATGGTGGGGCTCACTGAGGCTCGCTTAAAGCGAATGAATGTAGACTATCAGAAAGTTTATCTATGCCCCAACAGTAATGCAACCTATTACCCGGGTGGTACAGTTTTAAAGATTAAGCTGCTTTTTGCGCCAGATGGAAAAATCTTGGGTGCTCAGGCCGTAGGCATAAAAGGGGTAGATAAGCGGATAGACGTTATTGCTACGGCGATGCGTTGCGGAATGAGTGCACCAGAGCTTGGAGGTTTAGAGCTTTCTTATGCTCCCCCTTACAACTCTGCCAAAGACCCTGTTAATTTGGCAGGGATGATTGTAGAGAACGTGCTCAATGGCACTTCGCAGATTATCCATGTCGACAATCTTTCTTCGGAGAGTTATCTATTGGATATTCGTGAAACACACGAGTTTAAGTTGGGTTCTATCCCTGGTGCCGTCAACATTCCCATGAGTGTGCTGCGCGAGCGGCTAAACGAGTTGCCCAAAGATAGGGAGATTGTGGTTTTTTGCGTGGCGGGGATTCGAGCCTACGTTGCAGAGCGTGCTCTGAGGCAGCACGGCTTCAATGTGAAGAACCTTTCTGGCGGGTACCTGATTTGGAAGCTCTTTAACCCTGATAGCTTGGCCTTGCCGACTATGCCCTGTTGTGGGCCTGGCGGTGCAAAAACGAAGGCTCCTCCTTCTGTTCTACCTGACCTGACCTGCGCGCAAACTCTGGATGCCCGTGGTATGTGCTGCCCGGGACCGGTAGTTTCTTTGAAAGGTAAGATGGACTCTATGAAGCAGGGAGAAGTTCTGAAACTTCTGGCGCCGCTTTCCTTTGTGGCTGACTTGCACGCCTGGACGGCATCTTGTGGACACGAGCTTTTGGGGTTGGAAGAAAATGTAAAAGAAGGTCAAATAGAAGCTCTTATCCGCAAGGGAGCTCAAACCAGTGAGCTAAATGCCTGCTCTGAACAAAGAGAATCCTCCGGCTACGTGGGAAAACACTCTGCAGCGCTTATTCTTTTTAGCAACGACTTGGATAAAGCCATGGCCGCTCTGA
>JAGVTF010000112.1 GCA_019136955.1 Verrucomicrobiota bacterium | reverse complement strand
GTCAGAGGCTAAAACAAGATCGCTAACCAGAGTTTGGTTTTTGAGCTTATACAGGTTAAAAAAATCAGCAACTTCAATAGCTCCCTTTGAATGAATTTTAGCGTTTCCAAACTGGATACCAAAGGGTTCTAGGAAATCATTGAGAAAACGATAGTCAATTTTCTCAACCTCATAATCCAGAAGTACTCCGAAATCTTCCAGGCGGAGAGTTCCCTTACTTGAAACGCTGGCCAGAGCGCTCTCTCCTTCGTTGTAACTAATTACCAACTTTTGAATCTCTTCGAGCGAAAGCGCCATATCCATTGTGATATTATGCTCTTTGGCTGGCTCGAACATACCTTGTGCAGCAGCGATATCCCAGCGCATGGGGGCGTTTATGAGCCCCGGCATAAGTTCTTTGGTGAGGGGAACTTCAAGTTTCGCTGCAAAGGGGCCTGTCATTTTTTCCTCAGGAGGGATATTGTAATTAGAGCCCATGTAGAAATCCATTTCACTGCTTAGAGTGATTTTACCTCTGAGTTCGTTGCCCAACCCACCTCCACTGAGGGTTACGTTTCTCAGTTCAGCACCCATGATCGTATCGTCATCGGCGATTTTTTTCCATTTGACCAGGTAGTCTTGCACTGAAAGTTTTTCCAAGAGCAGCTGTAAAGGTGGCTTGTCAGGGTCGGATTCAGTGCTCATTAACGCCAAGACGGCAGCCAGGTTGCCTCCTTCTGGTGTCTGAACAATGTTGAGGATTCCCTCGTTTAGCAGTAGTTCTTTAATGCTAAAGGAACCGAAGGAAAGGTCCAGTTTGTTAAGTTCAACTTTCAGCTCGTTGGCCTCCAAAATAGTTTCCTCTCCAGTAGGAGTGACTTTTAAGTTTTTAATCGTCACTTTAGATAAACCGCTGAGCTTAACAGCATCGGCCTTAATTTCCATTTTAAGGAAACTTCCTGTGATAGGGAGGATGACTTTACAAATAAAGAAAGAGCTGGTGAAGATAAAATAGCCTGCAACAATCAGCAGAGCCAGCGCACCAGCTACGATAGATGTCCACTTTTTCCAGTTCATATTGATACTTTTAAAATAATCAATAGT
The DNA here is from genome assembly GCA_019136955.1 of Verrucomicrobiota bacterium. Taxonomy (GTDB): domain Bacteria; phylum Verrucomicrobiota; class Verrucomicrobiia; order Limisphaerales; family UBA1412; genus UBA1412. Next base: position 1,446 of record JAGVTF010000112.1, on the reverse strand, counting down.
AAGTTATATACTACATTTCTTCCAAAGTTTCCAGTCCTAATGTTTCTAACCCCATTCGAAGCACCTTCGCTGTGAGGTGACATAATGTCAGTCTGGAGAGTTTTTCGGGTTCAGAAGCTTTTAAAACGGGGCAATTCTCGTAAAAGGAAGCGAAAAGACCAGCCAGATCATATAGGTAATTACAGAGAATGTTGGGACGAGAATCCTCGGCTACCTGCTCCAGGATGATGCCGAAAGAAAAAAGATGTTTTGCTAAAGTTAACTCTTGGGGGGCAGTGAAGAGAAGCTGGTTTTCTTCAATGGAGTCAGGCTCAAAGGAGTAAGAAAATTCCTCTTGGCTTTTGCGGAAAATGCTTCGTATTCTGGCATAGGCGTATAGAAGGTAGGGTGCCGTGTTTCCATTGAATGCCAGCATCTTATCCCAGTTGAACTGATAATCGCTTTGGCGGCTGGGCAAAAGGTCAGCATACTTGACTGCGCCAATGCCAACAACGCGGGCAATATTTTTGCGTGTATCTTCGGGAAGGTCGGGATTTTTTTCAGAGACGACTGCCAGGGCACGTTCTTCTGCTTCGTCGAGAAGGTCAGAGAGTTTAATAACTTCTCCAGAGCGGGTTTTAAAGGGTTTGCCATCACCCCCTAAAATAGTGCCAAACCAGATATGCTCCAGCTTAACTTTAGCATTGCCTTTCCAGCGGTTGAAGATGGTAAAAACTTGTTTGAAGTGGAGCTGCTGGCGCCCGTCAGTGACATAGAGAATCTGGTCAGGTTTCCAGTTTTCCACACGGTATGCCAAAGTGGCTAAATCTGTTGTTGCATAATTAAAAGCTCCATCTCGCTTTTGTATGATAGCAGGATTCGAAGCCAGCTCTGGAATGTTATCAAAAAAGACAACATAGGCACCTTCGCTTTCACGAGCTATTGCCTTAGTCTTCAAGTCTTCGACAACACCTTTAAGATTATCATTATAAAAACTCTCACCTAGAGTATAGTCGAAAGAGATGCCCAGGCGGGAGTAAAGAGTATCAAACTGTGACTGGGAGAGCTTGACCATCTGGCGCCAGATTTCGAGGTTCTCAGCGTCTCCAGCCTGAAGCTTCACCAGCTCAGCCCTGGCTGCCTCCAAAACAGCTTCATCCTCTTCAGTTGCTGCATTGACCAGCTTATACAGGCGCTCCATCTCGCCAATGGGGTCTTGCTTCAGAGAAGCTTCATCCAAATGTTTTTTCCAGCCCAGAAGAAGTTTTCCAAACTGAGTTCCCCAATCGCCGATATGATTATCGCTGATGACCTTGTTACCAATCAAGCGGTGGAGTCGTGACAGACACGAGCCGAGCAAGGTTGAGCGAATGTGCCCCACATGCATCGGTTTGGCAATGTTTGGAGAGCTGAAGTCCAAGACGATTGTCTGGGGGCTTTGCGTCTTACGCACAAAAGGAGTTTCAG
>JAGVTF010000282.1 GCA_019136955.1 Verrucomicrobiota bacterium | reverse complement strand
AAATCAATCGAGGGGCAGATGAACCCCCTCGGTTGCAAATTAGCACGAATGAAGTAAAAATTCAATGCCGGCTCTTTCAACGGAGAAATAATAGCGGTTTGGCTGCGCTCAGGGCTTGAAGAGAGCTGGCTTCAAGGTAGAATAAGGGCTCGAGAATAGGGCGTTAGCAGCCCTGCGAGTTAGTAGAAGAAAGATTTATAACAGGGATGAGTACACGGGTTCGGTTTGCGCCCAGTCCCACCGGCTACCTCCATATTGGGGGAGCCAGGACGGCGCTCTTTAACTGGCTTTATGCACGGCATACGGGCGGTAAGTTTATTTTGCGGATTGAAGATACGGATGCTCAGCGCAATACGCAAGAGGCGGTGGATGTGATTCTGGAGGGGCTGCGCTGGCTCGGGATCGACTGGGATGAGGGGCCCCTTTGTGGCTGCGACCCAAGTGCCAGCAAAGGCGAACATGGGCCATACTTTCAGAGCCAGAGAGCCGATATTTATCGTGCAAAGGTCGAAGAGCTCAAATCCAAAGGCTTTGCCTATGACCGCGACGGGGCCGTCTATTTTAAGATGGGCCGTGAGGCTACCCTGATTGAAGACCTGGTGGTGGGAGAGGTACGCCGAGAGCTAACCGACAGAGAAGCGCTGGACCCGGACTTTGTAATCGTCCGCTCTGATGGCCAGCCGGTATTCCATCTGGTCAACGTGATTGACGATATGTTGATGGAGATCACCCATGTGATTCGTGGGGAAGACCACTTGACCAATACGGCCAAGCATATCGCTCTCTTCAAGGCTTTCGGTGCTGAGCCGCCCAAGTATGCACATATTCCGCTGATCTTGAACTCTGATGGCAGCAAGATGAGCAAGCGCGATGAAGGGGCATCGCTGATGGCTTATCCGGAGATGGGGTACTTGCCCGAAGCGCTGATTAACCAACTGGTGCTTCTGGGCTGGACGCCCGGGGATAACAAGGAGATCGTAAGCGTGGAGGAGATTATCCGGAGCTTTGACCTGCCGCAGGTTCACCGCAGCAATGCGCGCTTTGACATGAACAAACTCAAATCGATCAATTACGAATATATGCGGCAATTGAGCATGGAGGAGTTTGTGGAGCAGGGGAGAAAGGCCTTTGAGAAGGCGGGGATGCTCTCCGGTGACTGGGATGAGGGATACGTGACCCGTGCCTTGGAGACCTGTAAGGATAAGGTGAAGACCTTTGCGGAGCTGCCTGAGTATGCCGGGTTCTACTTCGTGGAAGAGCTCCGGTATGACCCTGAACTGCTTGAAGAGGTGTTTACCGAGGAGGGACGGGAGCGGCTGGCGGCTTTGGGGCAGAGATATACCAATTTGGAAGATTTTAGTGCGGCTTCTCTGGAAGCTGAACTGAAGGCTTTGGCAAAAGAATTGGGGTTGAAAGCCGGCCCTCTGGTGCATCCGCTGCGTCTGGCCCTGACCGGTGCGAAGTCTGGCCCCAGTTTGTATCACCTGATGGAAGTATTGGGTAAAGAACGTGTGCTTAAGAGAATTAACGGATTATTAAAGTAATGAAAAAATATCGTGTTGCAGTTTTAGCCGGCGACGGAATCGGGCCGGAAGTGATGCGCGAAGCGCTCAAAGTATTGCGGGCGCTTGAATCCCGCTTTGGGATGGAGTTTGAGTTTCGGCAGGCCGCTGTCGGCTGGGCGGGGATTGACGCTGCTGGCAAAGCGTTGCCGGAAGAGACGCTTGCTGAGTGCGATGCAGCCGATGCGGTTCTCTTTGGCTCGGTCGGTTTGCCTGGCCGCGATGCGACTTTGCCCAAGGATGAAAGGCCGGAGCGCGCTGCATTGCTCTATTTACGCAAACACTTTGAACTCTTTGCAAACCTGCGACCGGTGCGGCTTTACCCGGGGCTTAACCATGCCTGCCCTTTGAAGGATTCACGAATTGGATCGGGGATCGATATCATGGTGGTGCGTGAGCTGACCGGTGGGCTCTACTTTGGCCGGCCCAAGAAGACCGAGGAGTATGTGGTTGTGGACGAAGAGGGACCCGGAGGAAAGAGAGTACTCCTGCGCGCCATCGATACGATGGTAATCACGACCGAGGAGATTGAACGCATTGCCCATGTCAGCTTTGAGGCTGCGCGGTTGCGCCGCAAGAAGCTCACAAGCGTCGATAAGGCCAACGTCCTGGAGAACGGTGTTCTCTGGCGCGACGTTGTCACCGAGGTGGGCAAAAGCTATCCTGATGTAGAGCTTGAGCATGTGTTCGTGGATAACGCCTCCATGCAGTTGATTTTGAACCCCTCGCAATACGATGTTCTTCTTTGCGAGAACATGTTTGGCGATATTTTGAGTGATGAGGCCGCAGCCCTGGCCGGTTCTCTGGGGATGCTCCCCAGTGCGAGTCTGGGCGAGACCTCTGAAGAGAGTGGAATTCGCTTTGGTCTTTACGAACCGGCGGGCGGCTCGGCCCCGGATATTGCCGGCAAGAATCTGGCCAATCCAATTGCGCAGATACTCTCGGCGGCTCTGATGCTTCGTTACTCTTTCGGTGAGGAGGCAGCAGCCCGTGCAGTTGAGCTGGCTGTGGAAAAGGTGCTTACTCAAGGGTGGCGTACCGGCGATATTGCCAGCGCTTCTGATGAGCCGGCCAAGCGCGTGGGGACTTCCCAGATTGGCGACGCCATTATCGCGTCGCTTGATTGAACGACCAGGAAAGAAGGGGAGGGCGGCTCTAAAACAGTGGAGCGGCTCTCCGCTTGAGAGCCTGATCTAAAAAGAGACTGTAAACGATAAATGAAAAAAGAGATATCTTCTTCTGTAAAAATAGCTTTGTTGCAAACGCGCTCAGGGGAGTGCACGCAGAGTAACCTGCAAAATACGCTTGCCCATGCGGAGAAAGCGGCCCAGGGTGGAGCGCAGATTATCTGTACGACAGAGCTCTTTAAATCCCAATATTTTTGCCAAAGCGAGGACCATGACAACTTTGCCCTGGCAGAGAATATTCCCGGACCTTCGACGGAGGCTTTTGCCGCGATTGCCAAGCAGTATGAGGTGGTGATCATCGCTTCTCTTTTTGAAAAAAGGGCGTCAGGTCTGTACCACAACACGGCGGCGATACTTGATGCGGATGGTTCACTCATGGGGATTTACCGTAAGATGCACATTCCCGATGACCCGCTCTTTTACGAAAAGTTTTACTTTGCGCCGGGGGATACCGGCTTCAAGGTCTGGGAGACCCGCTATGGGAAGATCGGCGTTTTGATCTGTTGGGACCAGTGGTACCCGGAAGCGGCAAGGCTGGCGGCATTACAGGGAGCTGAAATTCTTTTTTACCCGACGGCAATCGGCTGGCACCCCTCTGAGAAGGCGAAATATGGGGAGAATCAATACAGCTCCTGGGAGCTGATTCAGCGCTCGCACGCTATCGCCAACGGCTGCTATGTAGCGGCCATCAACCGGGTTGGCCACGAAACACCGGTGGGTGGAGACGGGATTGAATTCTGGGGGCAAAGCTTTGTGGCAGGTACTTCGGGCCAGCTCCTGGCAAAGGCTTCCATTGACTCAGAGGAGATTCTCTATGCGGACCTGGACCTGGAGAATGTGGATGTGACCCGTACGCACTGGCCTTTCTTCCGCGACCGCAGAATAGACGCCTATAGCGAAATTAGCCGCAGATTTATAGACTAGCTGTACTCCCCATAGAGCATTGGGGAAAATAAAAAATCGGAGATGTGCTTTTATCACGTCTCCGATTTTTTGTGTTATTTAGCCTTATCAGGGTTTGTACTCTGAGTGGAGGAGGTAATCGCCCGAGGGGACTTTGAGCTGAATGGCGTTTTCCTTTACGGTTCGAGAGACTATCTGAATTTGCGGATGATCTCTGAGTGGGTTATCTCCTTCTTTCAGAGTTTCCCAGCCAGAGGAGGTGGCCGGCAGATAGACCAGTGCCTCGGTATTGGGCGGGATGCTGATTTCATAAGTTAACCGGCCGGCTTCCAGTTTCCAGTGGCTTTTGATTTCGCCGCGTATGGATTGGTAGGTGACGTTTGCTTCGGAGAGATCGCCAACCAACTGCGGTTTAAGGATGAACTTTGCGTAGCCCGGGCCTTCAGCGGAGGGGTTGATGCCGCCGATACCGCGATAGAACCATTCCTCGGCATGGCCCAGCATGAAGTGGTTGAAGGAGCTGGAGCGCTCTGCCTTCCAGCTTTCATGCAGAGAAGTGCATCCCTGTTCGAGGATGTGCCAGTAGCCTGGGCCATTGGTCTGGGTCACCATGTCGAAGAGGACTTGCCCCTGGTTATGCTCCAGAAGCGCCTTGACCAGATAGGAGAAGCCGACATCGCCGGCAGTGATCCGGTTAGTGGCTCCGCGGATACCGATGGAGACCAGGTTATCCAGGATGAGCCCGGTGCGCGACTCATCCGCCAGGCCGACGACCATTGGCATGGCGTTGGCGGTCTGGCTGTTTCGGTCATAGTAGTTTTCTTCCGCATTATAGAGCCGTTTATTGAAGAGTTCTTTCACTGCCGCCGCTTCGGCGCTCAGCTCTTTGAATTCCTCTTCCCAGCCAAAGAGCCGGGCAAAGTGAATCAGAGACTGCAACCCCTGATAATAAGTCGCCGTGGCGGTGAGTTCTTTGGAGGTGAGCTGCGCATAGCCAGAAGGCCCGGGGCCGACATCATACCAGTCGCCCAACCCATGGGAGACCATGCCGTTCTCATCCTTTTTGTTTTTCAGGTAGGTGAGGTAGTTCTTCATAGCACCATAGTAGCGCTCTGCCAGGCGGCTCTCTCCATAGTGGAGCCAGGTATACCAGGGGATCAGCACAAAGGCGCTGCCCCACTCGGGTGAATCGCGGAAATCGGGACTGAAGACGGTATACTCTGGCGCAATATCGGGGACCAGCCCCTCCGGAAGCTGCGCCTCGGAGCAATCGCGCATCACCTTGGTGTAGTGGCGCATGAGGCTCAGGTTTGCGATGAGCCCGTTGGCCATGAGGTGGGTTTGCTCGAGCCAGCCGAGCTTTTCGCGGTGGGGACAATCCGTGAAGACGCTCTGGAAGTTGCTGTAGATCGCCATTCGGATGAGGTGGTCAATCCGGTTAATGAGCGGATTGGAGCAGCTAAAGGAGCCGGCCTTATCGGCTGAGGCATAGGTGAAGTTGCCGGTCAGGCCCGTAATGGTGACCGCGTCCTCTTCCAGCGTCAGGTTCTTTCTCTCAAGGTCTACGTCATCAGCGCCCTCAATCTGAACATAGCGAAAGCCGTAATAGGTGAAGCGGGGGGCCCAGGTGATTTCTTTACCGGTCTGGCCAAATGTATATTCAAAATAAACAGGCGTGCCTGAATGGTTTTGCCGCACGGTCCCATCGTCATTGAGTATCTCTCCGGGCCAGAGGCGGATGGTTTTGCCTGTGCTGCCGATGGCCGATACCTGGGGGACGCCGGAGAAGTTCTGGCCCAGGTCCAGAACAAAGAGGCCCTGCCTGGGTTCGGTGACGCTAATGGGCTGATATTGTTTCATGACGCGGATAGGAGGAGCGTATTGGGCTCGCAGGACTCCGCCGGGGCCATCGGTGGGGGTAGCGGGCTGCCACTTGAGGTCATTTTCCAGACGGGCATCGTAATCCTCGCCACCGAAGGTGCAGGAGAAAGTAAGGGGTCCCGGGGCGACTTGCCAGCTTGCATCGCTGCCGATAGTCTGGCTGGTGCCATCGGTATAATCAATTTGGAGCCTGCAGATAAGCTTAGGCTCGCCAAAGGAGCCTCTGAACTTAATGTAGCGCCCGCCGCGGACGTTATACATACCATTGCCCAGGAGGACCGAGAGCGTGTTGTTGCCTGCAAGGAGCTCATCAGTCACTTCGTATGTGGAGTAAAGGCAGGTTTTGCGGTAGTTGGTCCAGCCGGGATCAATGACTGCATCGCCCACTTTTTTGCTGTTGAGGCTCAGTTCGTATTGCCCCAGGCCGCAGATGTGAATCAACGCTCTCTGGGGAGTTTTTTCCAGTTCAAAAGTTTTTTGGAAGATTGGCAGTTGGTTTTCCGCCGGCAGGAGCTTGCCCCAGGGCGCCATCCCATAGAGACCGCGGGAGATGGGGCTGACCCAGCCGGGTCCCTCTTCAAATTCGACCAGTGCCCATCCTTCAAACTCTTTGTTGCAGCTCTTCCAATCGGTATTTATGGGGATTTCCAGGAGTGAACCGTTCTTTGTTTTAATTTTGAAAAGACCGATGAGTCCGGCCTCATTATCCCAGGTTCCGTCATTGGTGGCCCGTATAGCCAATTGGTTGAGCCCTTTTTTGAGGTGCGAGAGAATATCGAACCTGAAAAACTTGGCATAGGAGTCCCCGCTACCTGCCTCCTGATTGTTCACAAAAAGGGTAAAGCGGTTATCAGCGCTGAGCTCCACCTCGGCAGAAACGGCTTCTTCGGGAAGTTCAAAGGCTTTGCGGAAGTAGCAGTTGCCTGGCGGAGCGAAAAGTGGGCTTGGATACCAAATCCACTCCAGTTTTTCATCAATTATTTTTTGACGAGGCAACTCAATGAAGGAGGCTTTCCAATCCTCAGCGTTGAGGATGCCCATGGTCCAGGTGGAGGGTTTGCTCCAGCCGCTGAAATTTTCATCGCGGTCCCAGACCCCGACGGCCCAGAAGCAGGCTTGTAGAGAGTGCAGCTTTTTGCCGGCATAGGGGATATGGTTTTGCTCTGAGGAGAGGACCTTGCCGCTATCCCAGAGATCGGCTTTGCCGGGGGCCAGTTGCTCGGGCGTTGAGGCGACCAGAACACGGTAGGCGCTCTGTGTTTCGGCACGGCGATCGGCTTTGAGCTGCCAGCTCAGGAGCGGTGCCGGCTCATCAATGGCCAGTGGCTCTGTTTGATATTCGCATTGCAGCTTGACGGGCAGCACCCCTGCTGATAACAGGGTCGTCAAAATAAAGAAAGCGAGTAGAGTAGCGATGTTTTTTAAACTCTGACTGTTAAAAAGCCTATTCATTGCGAGCCAAGGTTAAGGGAAACAGCTTTTTTGTCAATCTTTAGAGGTTACTGCCACAATAAAAAAACCGCCCATGATGAGGGCGGCTTGCAAGAAAGTGCGCTTAAGCGGCTTTTTTAATGTTCGGGGCGCTGGATTTTTTCCACGGTGCCATGCTTGAAGTAGGCGGCACGGAGGGCCTCCAGGGTTTGGTCGCGTTTTTCGTAAAGGCGTTTGCTGGGACGGCTGGCGGCTCGGCTCAGGCAGTAAGCGCTCAGGAGCGGCAGGCCGATGGTCGCATCCAGGTAGGCGACGACGCAATCGGGCAGGTTATCGGGATTCACCTTGCCCCAACTGACGGCTTCGCTTGGGGTGGCGCCGCTCAGTCCCCCCGTATCCGGACGCGCATCGGTCATCTGGAAGAAATAATCGTGGCCTGTCTCGGGGATACCCATCACTTCCTGAATCTGCGGCTCGGTCTGGAGCATGAAATTTTTGGGCGAGCCGCCGCCGACCAGAATGACCGAAGAGTTGAGCTTTTCGATCTTGGCCCAATGCACGATGGAGGCGGTCTGGTTGACGTCGCGGTTGACATCAAAAGCAAACTTGGAATCCCGCAGCGCCATGGCGGCGGTGTTCATCCCGATGGAGCTATCGCCCGGGCTGCTGGTGAAGACCGGAACTGCGGCCAGATAGGCTGCACTCAGGACCGATTGAGTGGGGAGACCCATTTTCTTTTCCCGCTCATGGACATAGCGCCCCAGCTTGTAATGGAATTCATCTGTCCCCATGGCGGCTTGGAATTCGGGGGCCTGGATGGCCTGCCGGACGAAGGCATCGGTATCCAGAAGAACATCGTAATCAAAGAGAACGTCATAGATACGGATGAGCCCCTCATCGCGGAGCTTGATATCATCGACAAAAGGGGAGCCCGAGTGCAGGTGCAGGTCCAGACCAAAGTGAAGATCATGGTAGAGGTTTGCGCCTGTAGAGATGATCCAATCAATGTAGCCGCCCTCGATGAGCGGGATGATAGCGCTTCTGCCCAGGCCGGCCGGAGTCAGGGCGCCGGTCAGACTCATGCCGACGAGTCCGTTATCAGCCAACATTTTACGGCTCACCAACTGGCAGCCTTCTCTCATTCTGCCGGCATTATAGGCCAGAAAAGTTTGGTCAATGAGGTCGGCGATGTTTATGTTGGCCTCAATGCCGCTGGGGTTGAGGCGCGGGAATTTTTTCAGATGCTTACAGGCTTTTTCTTCCATATCTTTCCTATATTTGGCCACGGAAACCGTGTGCGTTCATCATAGTGGTTTTATGAATAATTCATACTATTTTGTGCGGAGTTATGAGAAAAGGATGCTCTGCGGCGGCAAAGCATCCTCCGAACGTAAATGAACCTCCGGCAGGCAGCCCTAGAGGTAATTCAAAATGGCATTGAAATAGCCGACCGTTTCGGCCAGACCGGGCAGGATATCGCTCATATCCTTTTCATACTCCACGCTGCAAACCCCTGTGTAGTTGGTCTCGGTAATTGCGGCGAAGAACGGGCGAAAATCGATAATGCCGCGGCCGGCCTCGATGCAGTGACCGCTCTTATTGGCCTGGGTGACATCGCGAATGTGCATATCGTAGATACGCGAGCTGTATTTTTTGTAATCCTCTATCAGATCGACACCAGTACGGACGGTGTGGGCGATGTCGTAGCAGATACCGATGCGCGAATCGAGTTTTTCAATATGCTTCCAGACATCGGTGGCATCCGGGAAGAGCTGCGTATCGGGTCCATGAATATGAATGGCGACCTTGAAATCATACTCCTTGACGAGCTCATCCACCAGCGGAAGGAGCTCGTACTTGGGGATGGCAACGATCATTTTAACGCCAACCCGTTTGGCATAAGCAAAAGCGTTTTTGACCTCTGCCTCGCTGTTCATGTAAATGGGGCCGACGGCGTACGGGCTGACTCCATACTTTTTAAAGAGGGCCAGCACTTCAGCGATCTTCTCCGCATCGGCATTGATCGGCAGATGAAAATCCTTGAGCGACATATACCGGATATCAAGCCGCTTCATCATCTGAAGGGCCGTCTCCAGGTCATATTTCACGAAGGTATAGCCGGCGCAGCCCATGCGGAAGGGGAGAGCCTTGCGGACAGGAGCAGCGGAGGCGGTTGATGGGGCCGAGCCCAACGCCAGGAGTCCGGCGAGCCCCAGAGCGGATTTTACAAAGCAACGTCTATTCATACTATTTTACTGACCAGGTTAGGGCGGAAGAGGGAAACCGCTTCACAAGCAAACGTATCTTCCCTGTTTCCTGCCGGTTCGTATTTTTAGCCCAGAGGCTTCCTGTACAAAGAGAGGCTGCACATTGCAGCGACTGGACGCCTCCGATGTTAGGGAGCAGGCTCCGGAAAGTCAACCTTTGTTTCGGATGAACTATCTCCAAAGCAGGCTGAGGGGCTGAGAAAATAAGAGGCCGCAGAAGGTCTTTTGGGGAACCTCCTGCGGCTTCCGGTGAGACGCTCTTTGCTACTCCTCATCTATGGCGATATGCCACTCATCGCTATTGCAGCGGAGCTCGGGCACGTACATGGCGCCGCCCAGAACCGGAAGCGCATGGAAGCGGCCCGGAATTTCAGCAAGGCACTCATAACGAAGCTCCCAGACACCTTGGGGCAGTTGATCCAGGAAAGAGACGATTTTGCGGTCGCGCTGCTCCTGGTAAACCCATTGAGAGCGGCCTGTGTAATCCTCATTGGCTGAGCCCAGAGGAGGGAATATCCTGAGCCAGAGGGGAGTGATTGGCGGGCGGGAGCCCTCTTCAAAGCCGGTTTCAGTTTCCAGAGAGCTGGCAGCCCGCTTCCTGATTCCAATGGAGCTGAGCTCCCGTGCAAAGAGGGGGGCGCCGCTCTTGAGCTGCGCCGATTCAAAGCCGGCTGCTTTCAGGTCCTCAAAGAGAAGGTATTCATAATTGTTTTTGGCGTCGAGCGTCAGGACCACTTCGATGCGGTCGCCCGACAGGAGCGTGTCACCCTCTTTGAGGAGTGTTTTGCGAGTGGAGGGACCCTTGAGGAGAGTCGGGATTTTCTCCAGCTTATAGTACTGGCGGCGAACAAAGATTTCATTGCCAGCGGAGGGGATCGGATCCTCAAGACTGAAATACTTTGCGTTTACGGAGAAGTAAAGCGGCGCACTGCCTGAGAGACGGATAAGCCGGACTTCATTTTTGCCGTCGTGGAGGAGCGCCGGATCGACCCAGAGATTGCACTTGCCGGTGATGAGCTCTGAAAGGCTCAGTTTGCGGCTATCGATGGGGGAACCGTTGACCTCCAGCGCGTATTCAATTTCGGAGATGTTTTCCCCAGATGCTTTAATGAAATCGGTGAGCGCCAAAAGAGTGATGGCGGTATCGCGGGTATTGTTCCACTGAGTGCCTCTGCGGTTTTTGATGAGCCAGTTTGCGGCCGGCTGAATGAGTTCGCTCTCTGGCGCAGCGCGGACGAGTGCCGCCAGGATGAAGGCGGTTGATTCCACTTCGCTATTGGACCAACGCCAGCCAAAGCGGCTTCCGCCCCAGTGGGCTGTAATCAGGTCCAGGCTCGCAGGTTGCTCAGTGTCGGCCTGCTGGAAGAGGAGTGTCTCATCGGGGTTCTTATCCCAGGTGACGCCGTTTTCCAGATTGCGAGCAAGAACCTGCGCCTTCTCATTGAAGTTCAGGTTAAGGGCCGAGAGGGTGAGCAATGCACGTGTATAGGGGTTCAGGCGGTTTCGGTTTTCATAGAGGTTATTGAAAGCGGTGAGTCGGTGTTCTGGTTGGCTTTTCTCCGCAGCCGTGGCAACGCTCAGAGCATGAAGCATCCAGGCCTGGGAATCATACTGCTCGCGGTATTTGACCAGGTTCTCATCAAGCCATTGAATCGCTTTTTCCATGGCAGCGCTTTCAATCTC
>JAGVTF010000185.1 GCA_019136955.1 Verrucomicrobiota bacterium | reverse complement strand
TGAGTTTCTCTCAACGCATATCTCCCAGCCGCTCCTCCTGTGGTGGGGCAAGAATGCGCCCGAGGGTGCCGTGGATTCATCTCTCCATAGCACACTCTCTCTGGAGCTGGCAGAGTGGAAGGGCTTCATTGGAGATGAAAAAGCCTCCGGCAAGCTCACCTGTATCTTTGATATGGATGTCAAAGAAAAAGGAACTCGGCTGGAGTGCGCTAACAGCATAACGCTGCTGGATGTAAGCGTTTTGGGGTATCAGGCCTCTGGAGAAATCCAGACTGAAAACTTGCTTCTTTTAAGCCAGGATTCAGGCCAAATTGCAGGAAAACTAAAAGTCAATCAGTTACAAGCCTCCATGGATAACATAGGGGTTACAAACTTCACTGTTCAGACGGATTATGATCTGGGGCTTTCTCTGGCCCCTGCCCTGCAAATTAAAAACATGGATATCCTTTTTGCCCCTACATCTCTTGCGAAAAATAGCATTAACATGCAGGGAAACTTAGACTTCTCCGCAGAGGCACCCCCTTCTTCTCTCAAAGTCCACTCGGAGGGCTTGGATTTAACTCCTCTTTTGCATTGGATTCAGGCCTTTTCCACCCAGGGCAATCAAGCTTCTCAAGAAACGCCTCAAACAGCTTCCACTACAAGTGCTGCGGCGGCAGTCCCCGTCAGCCAGAGTGTGGCTCCCATTGTTTTGCCGCTTAAAGAGTTCATCGGCAAGGTAGAGTTTGACGCTATTTACATGGAAAATATAGTCCTTTCCGCGTTAGATACAACCCTTGCTATCCAAAATGAAGATGTAAGACTTGCAGTTGCCCCTCTCCAAATAACATGCGAGGGCTCCCATGCATCTTTTGAAAGTGGGCTTAAAGTAAACTTAAACGATCTTTCTTTGGAGCTGAGCTACGATGTTGCTGGCATAGACCAGAAAATGCTCAATACGCTTTTGGCCAGCTCGGGCTTTGAATTTGAAAAAGCCCTTCTGGCATCTAAGGGAAATGTAAAGGCCAATAATGCTCTTACCCTATTTGAGCTGCAAAATCAGACAGACTTAAAAGAGATTAAACTGGCTGCTGCCCAAGAGGTTCCCCCTACTTCTCTGGCACTGGACCTGGCCCTCAGTGTGGATACTCAGGAAAGCATTCTTAAAGCAACTAAAGTTGACGCTAAAGGCAATGTTGGAGAAAAAAGATTTCTTACTGCTGACCTCTCCGAGCCTCTTGTAGTAAGCTGGGGCGGCTCCCATAACGAAGCTCTTGCCTCAGACTCAGCGCTCAGTGTCGCCTGGGATCTGGAAATGTCTGACTGGAAAGGGCTCTTACAAGACCCTCAAGCCTCCGGAGCCTTACAAGGTTTGCTCAACCTGAATGTTGCTGATTCGGGCAATAAAGTATCACTGGAAAGTGAATGCCTCCTCAACTCCATTGTCCTGTTTGGTTACAGCTCCGCAGGCTCTCTCAGAGCTTCCGGAGAATTGATTCGTGAGCAAAGCAAAAACTCCCTGGCTGGTACTTTTAAGGCTGACAAGTTTTCTCTACAAAGTGACTCACTCGATATTGAGGACTTCTTCGTTAACGGAGATTATCAAATCGCCATAGACGCCAATATTTTGGATATACAGAAACTCGATATTTCATGGAAGCCGACCGAGCGTGCTAAAAACGAAGTTGCTCTTACCGGCCAGATGGAGTATGCCAACTTGGCTGAGCCCTCTCGCTTGAAAATATTTTCGGAATCCATGGATTTTACACCACAGCTCGGCTGGCTTAAACCTGCCCCACAGCAGGCAGAGGCTGAAACGGTGGTTAAAACGCAAAAAGCTGCTCCAGACAATTCTTTGCCACTCCCCAAAGAAGAACCAGCTGCAGTAGATTTACCCCTCAAAAACTTTGAGTGCGACCTTGAGTTGGGGCTTGTCTATTTGGACCAAATGTTTGCAAGTAACCTTAATGTAAACATCTTTATTAAAACCAACGTAGTAGGGCTGGCATCAAAAAGTCTGAATATCAATGGAGGTGATGCTCAGGTTTCTGCAGAAGCTGACCTGAATCACCCCGGCTATCGCTACATGCTCAGCTATGATGCTCCAGCGATACCGGCTGCACCCGTTTTTGACCTTCTGGCACCCGATCTGCCTGGAGAACTTGCAAGCGGCCATATTTTTGCATCTGGCACTATTAACGGTTCAGGGCTTACCGAAGCTTCCATCCAAAAAAATCTGGCCCTTCAAAATGTGTGCGGGCTTACCAATGTCAGCTTCCGCCCAATCAGCTCTGTTTACAAGCTGGCCTTGACCCCTATTTTAACATTATTGCGCATTGGAGATTTGGCCGATGCCCCCATCCTGGGCATCTATGCTGATATGGATGGTGCCAATGGCGTCTACAACATCAATTCAGCCAGAGTAATTACAGACGCATTTGAAGTCGATGTGGCTGGCACATTGGAACTCCAACCTGTCCTGATGGATACCCCTTTGCAGCTTCCGGTGACGGTTTACCTGGAGCCCAAAATAGCAGATAAATCCAACTTATCCTCCATCAAAGTTAGAACAAACGATATCGGTTTTTT
>JAGVTF010000206.1 GCA_019136955.1 Verrucomicrobiota bacterium | reverse complement strand
TGGCGTCAGGATTCCGGGCGAGTAGGGGCGGTTGACCCGAGCGTACTTGAGGTGTAGGTTTGTTTTGGCAAAGGGGGCTGGCTCGCCTTGAACTGAAAAAAAGAGGGAGCCCCCCTGAAAGAAGATAGAAGAGCTGCCGAGTTTACTTTTTTAAAACATTATGTCATTACCTTTGAGACTGAACCGTGCGCTGGAGAAGCTGCCGGTTTACCTGCCGGGCAAGCCGATCAGTGAGGTGGCCCGCGAACTGGGGCTGGACCCCCAAAGCATCATCAAGCTGGCCTCCAATGAAAACCCGCTGGGGCCCTCGCCCAAAGCGATGGAGGCGATCCAAAGGGCTATCCCGGAAATCAATATCTACCCCGATGGAAGCTCCCACCGGTTGAAGAAGAGAATTTCTGAAAAGCTGGATATCCCCACCAACTGCATCTCTTTCGGGAATGGCTCCAATGAGCTTTTGGAGCTGATAGCCCATGCGGTCCTGCAGCCGGGCGATGAATGCGTGATGAGCCAGTATTGCTTTGCGATTTACCCGATCGTGACGCGCCTCTCCAATGCGGAGATCATCACGGTGCCGGCTAAAGACTACCGGAATGACCTGGAGGCGATGCTCAAGGCGATCACCCCCAAGACGCAAATCGTTTTCCTGGCCAATCCGAATAACCCGACCGGAACCTTCCTGACTCAGGAAGAGCTGGGCGACTTTATTGACCGGGTTCCCGAAAGGACGCTCATCGTGCTCGATGAGGCCTATACGGAGTACCATGAGAGCCCGCCCGATTTCCTGCCGTTAATTCGGGAAGGTAAAAAATCAAATTTGGTTATCTGCCGGACGTTCTCCAAGATATACGGGCTGGCGGGTCTGCGGATTGGGTTCAGTCTGGCGTGTCCGGAGTTTACGCAGGCATTGGAAAAGGTGCGTGAAGCTTTCAATACGAACTCGCTGGCGCAGGAGGCGGCTCTGGCGGCTCTGGATGACGTGGAATTCCTGGAGAAGGCGCGGCGTGTCAACAATGAGGGGCTGGCGTATCTGCAAGGGGAGTTTGATGAGATGGGGCTGGAGTACGTTCGGTCGTATGCCAACTTCGTTCTGGTAAAAACGGGCAATGGAAGCCGCGTTTTCGAGGAGCTCCAGCGAGCCGGCATCATTGTCCGGCCGGTCAATAACTACGGCCTGCCCGAATGGATACGAATCACGGTTGGGATTCCGGAGCAGAACCAGAGGGTTATTCAGGCGTTGAAGCGAATTCTGCCGACACTGGCTCAGGCGTAGAAGAGGCAGAACAGAATAGAGCTTGCGAGCGACCCCGGGGAAGAGTGTGCGTAAACGCTCCCCCCGGGGTTGTTTTGTCAAAGCCGTTCGCAGGCGCTCAGGATGAGCGACTCGGTCTCTTCCCAACTGATGCAGGCGTCGGTGATGGAGATATCGGGCGCAGGGGTGGAGCCCTCCCGCAGAGGTTGTTTGCCTTCCCTGAGGTAGCTTTCGAGCATGACGCCTTTGAGGCAACGCTCTCCGGCCAGCCGCTGAGCCACGACCGATTCAAAGGCCAGCCGCTGGTTGCGATAATCACGGTTGGAATTACCATGGCTGCAATCGACGACGACGGGAGAAGAGGCCAGCCCGGCCCGCTGGAGCCGTTCGCGGGTCTGGGCGATGGAGTCCGGGTCATAGTTTGTCCTGCCCCCTCCGCCGCGCAGGACGAGATGGGCATAGGGGTTGCCTTTGGTGCGGAAGAGGCCGATATGCCCGTTCTTCATCACGCCGATAAAGCTGTGGCAGGCGCGCGAGCTCAGGAGTGCATCAATGGCCGGCTGCAGGTTCCCATCGGTTGAGTTTTTGAAGCCGACGGGGCAGGGGAGCCCACTGGCCATCTGGCGATGCGTGGGAGATTCACTGGTGCGTGCGCCGATGCCGGCCCAGGTGACAGCGTCGATAAAAAAGGAGGAGCTGACCGGGTCCAGCAGCTCGGTAGCGATGGGCAGGCCCATCTGGGCTATTTGGAGCAACAGTTTGCGCGCGACCAGTATCCCTTTTTCGATCTGGTACTCTCCGTTGATATCGGGGTCATAAATGAGGCCTTTCCAGCCAAGAGTGGTCCGCGGCTTCTCAAAGTAGACCCGCATGACGATGAAGATTTTGGAGCCGACCTGCCGGCTGAGCTCCCTGAGCCGCTCCGCATATTGAAGCGCGGACTCCACGTGATGAATGGAGCATGGGCCCAGAATGACGAGCAGTCGCTCCGAGTTGCCATCCAGGATGGCGCGGAGCTTGCGGCGGTTTTCCTGAACGGCTGCAGCGGTCGAGCGTGAAAGCGGATACTCGGCCGCAACCATCCCCGGCGAGGGAAGCAGCCGGTTGCTGGAGATGTTTTTCTGGTTATGCATCCAGGCAAAGGCTCTCCGCGAGCGATTGAACGAAGGCTTTGAAATCGGCGATTCTCTCCTCAAGCGGCTTTTCGCCAAAGAGCAGGCGCAGACCGGCCGAGCCGACCACGATCCCCCTCGCATGTTGGGCGATCTGGTGCGCCGTGGCGGGTGAGCTGATTCCAAAACCGGCCACGACCGGTATGGGCGAGAGGCCGCTGATCTCGCTGAGTCTGGCGAGCAGCTCCCGCGGCAGCTCGGAACGAACTCCGGTGATGCCGCGCACGGCGACGTAATAGACAAAGCCGGTGGTCTGGCTGGTGATGAGGCGGACTCTCTGGGGCGTGGTGGCTGGCGAGACCAGCGGTATGAGGTGGAGGCCCCGCTTGTGGCAGAGTGGCTCGAGCTCCTCTTTTTCCTCGAAAGGTAAATCGACCGAGAGGATTCCATCAATCCCAATCCGCTCGAGCTCCTCCGTGAGCGCTTCCAGGCCGTAATTGAGCAGCACGTTGAAGTAGCTAAAGAGGATGAAGCCGGTATCGGGGTTGCGCAGGCGCAGGCGCTCGGCCATCGCCAGCACTTTCTTCAGGGTGGCGCCGTTTTGGAGCGCTATCTGGGAGGCCTTCTGGATGATGGCGCCATCGGCCATCGGGTCCGAGAAGGGGACACCGAGCTCAATGATATCGGCACCCGAATCGATCGCCCCCTGGATAATCCGCTCGCTGCTCTCCATATCGGGGTAACCGCAACTGTTAAAGAGGATGAGGGCGGCGCGTTTTTCTTTGCGGCACCGGTCAAATATCTTTTCAATTCTGTTTTTCATCTGATCGGTTTTTTATTGAGGGTTTTTCTGTTGAGTTTTTTCGTGATAGCGCCTGATGTTCTCCATATCTTTATCGCCGCGCCCCGAGAGGTTGACCAGGAGGATATCTTCGGGTGAATAGCTGGGGGCAACGGCGATGGCGTGAGCCAATGCGTGGGCCGATTCCAGGGCCGGGATAATCCCTTCAAGCCGTGCCAGAAGGTGAAACGCCTCCACCGCTTCGGGGTCATTGACGGCAACGTATCTGGCCAGCTTTTCATCGGCCAGGTGGCTGTGCTCCGGTCCGACGCCCGGATAATCCAATCCGGCCGAGACCGAGTGGGTTTGCCGGATTTGGCCGTCGTTATCTTGCAGCAGATAGGTTTTGCAGCCGTGCAGAACGCCGACCCTGCCGCCGCAGATGCTTGCCGCATGGATGCCCGTATCGAGTCCATGACCGCCGGCCTCCACGCCGACGCAGTTGACCTGAGGGGCATCCTGCAGGAAGCCGACAAATATCCCCAGAGCATTGCTGCCGCCGCCCACACAGGCGATCACTTCACGGGGGAGCTTGCCGCATTGCTCCAGGCACTGCCTGCGCGATTCCAGACCGATGACCGACTGAAAGTCACGCACCATGGCAGGGTAGGGATGCGGTCCGGCCACGGTACCGATGACGTAGAAGGTATCTTCGGAGCGGGCGGTCCAATCACGGATCGCCTCGTTCATGGCGTCTTTGAGTGTTTGGGAGCCGGTGGTGACGGTCTGAACTTTTGCGCCGAGCATCTCCATCCGCTCCACGTTGGGGGCCTGCCGCGCAATATCAACGGCACCCATGAAGACCTCGCACTCAAGGCCAAAGAGTGCCGCCACCGTCGCGGTCGCCACTCCATGCATCCCGGCGCC
Organism: Verrucomicrobiota bacterium; assembly: GCA_019136955.1. GTDB lineage: Bacteria > Verrucomicrobiota > Verrucomicrobiia > Limisphaerales > UBA1412 > UBA1412. The sequence goes on along the minus strand of JAGVTF010000206.1, from coordinate 10,071 downwards.
GGTCTCGGCAATCAGCCGTTTTTTATTCATCTTTCGCGCCAGAAGCGCCTGACCGATCGTGTTATTGACCTTGTGCGCGCCGGTATGGTTGAGGTCTTCGCGTTTGAGGTAGATTTGCGCGCCTCCGCAATGCTGACTCAAACGGCGTGCATGATAGAGCGGGCTCTCTCTGCCGATATAATGTTTGAAGAGATGCTCCAGCTCCGCGCGGAACTCGGGGTCCTTTTTCGCTTTTTCATATTCCCGCTCCAGTTCGTGCAGGGTTGGCAGGAGCGTTTCCGCAACGTACTGGCCGCCATAGATACCGTAATGAGATTTCATAAGGTTTTTAGTTGTTGGAAGAGCTGTTTCAGTTTTTCTTTGGATTTGATCCCGGGGCTCTCTTCCACGCCGGTGGAGAGATCAAGGCCGCAGGCTCCTGTTTTGCGGAGCGCCTCCACGGCGTTATCCGGAGTGATGCCGCCGGCCAGGATGACCGGCCGACGGGTGGCGAGCTCGGCGACCCGGTCCCAGTTGCAGAGTTCGCCTGAGCCGGCACGCTCGCCATCGGCCAGGATGTAATCGGCCGGGTATTGGGCGGCAGCTTCGATATCCTCTTTTGTCTGCAGGTGAAAAGCTTTCCAGAGCTCGGTTCCCTCAAACTGTTGGGCAAATTCGGGCGGTTCGGTGCCATGCAGTTGGATGATGTCGAGTGCGCCGGCCTTCTGATGATTGAGGATAAACTCGCGCGTTGCATTGCGATAGATACCGACCTTGCGGACGGAGCTGCCATCAGCCAGAGCGCTCAGCTCCTCGAGCTGATCCATACTGATATGGCGTTTTGTGTAGGGCACCAGAATAAAGCCGATATGGGTGGCTCCGGCCGCGATGGCCGTTTTTACATCTTCAGGGCGGGTCAAAACTCAGATTTTTATGATTCGTTTCATATTAAAAATTCCTTTAATTTTTCGCCCGGCTGCTCTGCACGCATGAGCGACTCGCCCACCAGAAAAGCGCGGGCGCCGGCCTGAGTCAAGGTTTCCATATCGTTGCGCGAGGAAATCGCACTTTCCGCAACGGCGATTCGCTCAGCGGGAATCCGCGCTATCAGCCTGGCGGCCTCTTGGAGGTCCGTTTTGAAGGTCTTCAGGTTACGCGCATTGATGCCGATCAGCTTAATGCCGCTTTTGATGAGGGTGGCAAGCTCTTCCTCGTCGTGCGCCTCGCCCAGAACCGCCATGCCAAGAGAGCCCGCTATCAGCGCCAGCTCCGAGAGGAGAGACTGAGGCAACAGGGCGGCAATCAGGAGGATGGCATCGGCGCCGTTGGCCTTCGCTTCATAAACCTGATAAGGGCTGAAGATGAAATCCTTCCTCAAAACGGGAATCTTCACCAGCTCGGAGACCTCTTTCAAATACTCCAGCTTGCCCAGAAAGTAGTTTTCTTCGGTCAGGACCGAGAGCGCCGCCGCGCCTGCCGCCTCAAGCTCCAGTGCCAGCTTTTGGGGATGGAAGTTTGGCCGTATGAGCCCTTTGGAGGGAGAGGCTTTCTTGAGTTCCGCAATGATGCGCGGTGAGTTTTGGCTGCGGAGCGCTTCGGTGAAATCGCGGCACGGGGGGGATTCAAACGCTCTGTATTTGATAGCGGCCAGAGGTATCTCCTTTTCTCTGGCGCGGAGCTGCGGCTTCATTTCTTCTACGATTTTTTGGAGGATGCTATTCATAATGGCTTTCCTGGATCAGGGTTTCGAGTTTTTCAAGAGCCTTGCCGCTGTCGATTGATTGCAGGGCAAGCTCAAGTCCCTCCTTGAGACCGGGTGCCAGACCGGCAACGTAGACCGCGGCGGCCGCATTGATGGCGACCACGGCGCGGGGGGCTCCTCTCTCCTGGCCTTCAAGAATGGAGCGCAGGATGGCGGCATTATGGGGAGCGTCGCCGCCGGAGATTTCATCACTCTCATAGCTCTGGCCCAGGAGCATTTCCGGGAAGAGCGCATAGCTTTGAATAACGCCATCTTTGAGCTCGGTGACGCGTGTCTCGGCGCAGCAACTGATTTCATCGAGTCCATCTTCACCATGGACGACCATGGCGCGCTTGACCCCCAGTTTCAGAAGGGCTTCGGCGAAAAGCTCGGTGAGGCCGGCATCATAGACGCCCAGGACGATGGCTTCGGCACCGGCCGGATTGCAGAGCGGCCCGAGCATGTTGAAGAGGGTACGGATGCCGAGCTCTTTGCGCAGGGCCGCGACGTTGCTCATGACCGGATGCATCTTGGGAGCGAAAAGGAAGCCGATGCCGTGATTGCGAATGCAGTTCTCCATGGCGGCGGCAGAGGTTTCCAGATTGAAACCGAGCTGCGCCAGCACGTCTGCCGCGCCGCACTTGCCTGAAACGGCACGGTTGCCATGCTTGGCGATGGTGACGCCAGCGCCGGCAGCGACCAGCGCCGCCGTGGTGGAGATATTGAAAGAGATGCCGCCATCGCCGCCGGTGCCGACGACGTCAACAGCACTGCGGCCGCCGCAATCGATAAAAGTGGCGCGCCTGCGGAGCATCCCCGCGGCGCCGACCAGCTCATCCACGCTCTGGCCCTTCATCCGCATCGCCGTAAGGATGGCACCGGCCTGGGTGCAGGAGACGTCGCTCTGGGTCAATATCTCGAAGACCTGTTCCATTTCCTGGAGGCTCAGGTTGCGGCCATCGACGACCTGCTGCAGATACTTCCTAAGCATGACCGGTGCCTCCCTGACGTTGGCGGGTTTCCACCTCTCTAATGAAGTTTTCCATCTGCATCTTGCCGGTGGCGGTGAGGATTGACTCCGGATGATATTGGAGCCCCTCTATGAGGAGCGTTTTGTGGCGCAGGCCCATGATTTCGCCATCCTCGGCCCGCGCGCTTACCTCCAACTCCGGTGGCAGACTTTCTTCTTTGACCGAGAGCGAGTGATAGCGAACAGCTTTGAACTCGCGTTTGATTCCTTTGAAGAGCCCTTTGCCGTCGTGGGATATCTGGGAGGTCTTCCCGTGCATGATCTGGCCGGCTCTGCCGAGCTCGGCGCCGAAGGATTGGGCGATCGCCTGATGGCCCAGGCAGATACCCAGGAGCGGTGTCTCTTGCCTGAGCGCCTGGATCAAATCCATCATGATCCCCGCCTTTTCAGGCCGACCGGAGCCTGGCGAGAGCACGACGGCATCGGGGCGCATCTGGAGGACCTCCTGCACGCTTACCTCGCGGTTGCGCCTGATGACCAGCTCCAGATTGAGCGTATAGAGCATCTGCACCAGGTTGTAGGTGAAGGAATCGTAGTTATCAAGTATCAGTATCATGGCTATTGGTGTGAGCGGGTTAATTTAATTCAAAATCATTGGCGGCCAGGTTGACCGCATTGAAGAGCGCTCTGGCTTTGTTGAGGGTCTCTTCGTATTCGTTTTCGGCGATGGAATCGTAGACAATGCCGGCGCCCGTCTGTATGTACATCTTCTGGTCGCGGATTTCGACCGTGCGGATGGTGATTGCCAGGTCCATGTTGCCGGTGTAGCTGAAGTAGCCGACGGCGCCTCCATAGACACCGCGAGGGGCCGGCTCCAGCTCGTGAATCAGCTCCATGGCGCGAACCTTGGGGGCGCCGCTGAGCGTGCCGGCCGGGAACGTGGTGCGTACCAGGTCGAAGGCGTCGTACTCGCTGGCAAGCATGGCGTCGATTTCACTGACGATGTGCATGACGTGGGAGTAGCGCTCTATGTTCATGAAGGATTTGACCTGTACGCTGCCCGGCAGCGCCGTCCGGCCCAGGTCGTTCCGGCCCAGGTCTACCAGCATGAGATGCTCGGCGCGCTCCTTTTCATCGCGCAGCAATTCATCGGCGAGCTTCATATCCTCAGCAGGGGTATTGCCGCGCTTGCGCGTGCCCGCAATGGGACGCAGGGAAGAGTGGCCGTTTTCGAGCTTCACCATCGTCTCAGGTGATGAGCCGGCAAGAGTAAGGCCGCCGATTTTGAGGAAGAAGGTGTAGGGTGAGGGGTTGATGTAGCGCAGGGCGCGATAGGCGCAGAGCGCGCTGAAGGGCATGGGCGCCGAGAAACATTGGGAGAGAACCAACTGAATGGCTTCCCCATCCTGAATGTACTGCCTGGCTTTCTCCACCATGGAGTAGAACTCCTGGCGGGAAAGATTGCTCTTCAATTGCGGCACGGTTTTATCGGCCTTTTTGGGGGTTGGCGGGAAAGGCGTATCGAGTCTGGCTGTGATTTGGCCGATTCGCTCCCGGGCATACTCATAGGCAGCCTGGGGGCTTTCAAACTCGGCGTGATGAACGCAGACGACGCTCTTCACCGTGTGGCGCTGGTTGTCAAAAATGATCATCTCGTCGGTAATCAGAAAGGCGGCATCAGGCGTCTCCACTTTCGCTTTGGGTTCGGGCAGCTCCTCGAACTGGTTGACGCACTCGTAGCCGATGAACCCGATGGCGCCGCCCAACAGAGGCGGCAGGTCGCCATGGGTGAGCGCCTTTTTATTCTGGATGATCTGGCGCAACGCATTCAGGGGAGCTCCGGCGGTTTCCAGCTCTCGGCGTTCCCCCTTTTCGCTGTAAAAGGGGCGGGAGTCTTCGATGGTGAACACTCCGCGCGGATGAATCCCCAAAAAGGAGTAGCGGCCAAAGCGCTCCCCCTTCTCAACGCTCTCCAGAAGGAAGAGATTCTCCTCCTCGGCAAAGCGCCCCAGTACGGAGACCGGCGTCTCGATATCGGCCAGTCGTTCTACATAGACGGGGATGATGTCTCCCTCCTGGCAAAGTTTTTTGAACTCCTCCAGGCTGGGCTTTAACGTTAATTTTTTCTCACTCATATTTTAAAAATAAAAAACCGCACCTCTCTCTGGTTTTGAACCGAGGTGCGGTTGTATTTCTTAGCTAAAACAAAAAGGGCGGATTAAACTTTTTACTGCTTAACCGCCTGCGCCAATCTATCTATACGTACAAAGGGAAATACAAAACGCGGCCTCGGCGGCTATCGCCAGGACCACTGATTGAAACCTATAAAGTACGCAGTTGTTCTCACAACGAGGAAAAGCTAGTTCAAAGCTGGCGAATTAGCAAGCGTTTTTTGAATATTTTTGATATATGGCACTTTAACAGATTGATGTGGAAAGAGATATATAGCGGAATTATTTTTATTTTTTTGCTTCTTCTCAGGCTTTCGGACGCTGGAGGCCCATCTTTTTGATGCGTGAGAGTAAGGTCGTCGGCTTGATCCCCAGGAGCTCGGCGGCGCCATCGACGCCTTTGATCTTCCAGTCAGCTTTCTCCAGAATTTTGAGGAGGTTCTCCTTTTCAAGCTGGCGCATCTCCGCTTCGGTCAGGAACTGCTCCGTGTTAGAGCTTTTGGAGCTGCCCGCGGGGAGATTATTCCCCCTTTGGGAGGGGAGATTGAACTGCAGGATGCCGCCTCTTGAGAGAATGACGGCGCGCTCCACGACGTTGCGCAGCTCGCGTACATTGCCCGGCCAGTCATAATTGAGCAGCGTGGTGAGGCCGGCACGGGTCAGACGCGGGCGGGAGCAGCGGAGCTCCTTGACCGAGATATCGATAAAGTGCTTTACCAGCGGCGGGATATCATCCTTGCGCTCACGCAGCGGGGCCACCTGGATCGGGAAAACGTTGATCCGGTAGTAGAGGTCTTCGCGAAAGTGCCCCAAATCGACCGCTTCTTTGAGGTCGCGATTGGTCGCGGCGACGATGCGGACATTGGCGGTGCGGGTCTGGTCATCGCCGACAGCTTCATAGCGTTTTTCCTGCAAAACGTGCAGGAGCTTGCCTTGCATTTCGAGCGGTATCTCCCCGATCTCATCCAGAAACAGAGTCCCCCCTTCAGCGGTTTCAAAGCGGCCGGGGCGGTCTTTCAAAGCTCCGGTAAAGGCGCCTTTGACATGGCCAAAGAATTCACTCTCAAAGAGCTCCTTGGGGATGGAGGCGCAGTTGACCCGTACCATAGGGCCATTTTTGCGGTTGCTGCGGTTGTGTATTTCGTAGGCGACGAGTTCTTTACCGGTGCCGGTCTCGCCCAGAATCAGGACCGAGGCTTCGGTGGGAGCGACCAGGTCGACCTGGCTCACGATTCGTTTGAGCGCGGCGCTCTGGCCGATGAGGTTGCCGAAAGCTTTGGCTTCCAGGATGAGCTCTCGCAGATAGGCGTTTTGGAGCTCCAACTGGCCTTTGAGGCGTTGTATTTCTTCAAAGGAGCGGGCATTGACAATGGCGCCGCCGACAAAATTGGCGAAGACGCGCCCCCACGGTTTGCCGATTTCCAATAGGGTGGTCCGTGTATAGGCAGCCATGACGCCGAGGATTTCCCCGCGGAACATAACCGGGGTAGCGACGAGACCGAGAATCTTCTTTTTCTCAAGCCACTCCACTCCGAAGGCCATCTCGGGCTCTGCACGCCAATTCTGTATGTAGCGCTGCTCTCCTGAGAGGGCGATGCTGCCCAGGAGCCCCATGGAGAGGGGGATTCTGCGATTGGGGTTGTTGATATCGTTTTCCTCTTCGGGAGGCTCATGGTCGCTTTTCATGAGCCGGCCGGTGTAAAGGTGGAGGCAGCGGCTTTGATCGGGACAGTGGGCGGCATGAGGGCAGATGTCGCAACGGTCTCCTTTTTCCAGGAGCCAGACCTGGGCGCAGGTAATGACCGAGCCGGGACCATCAATGGCGGCTTCCATCAATTTATTGAGCAGGGTATCAAGCGACTGTTCATGGGCCAGCTCCAGGAGGAGTTGCAATGCGCGGTTGGGCTCTACTTGTGGGTAACGAGTCTCTTTCATCAACGGGGAGGATGCTTGCATAAATGTACGGAAAACTCAACCTTTAAAGAACGATATTTCGTTCATTCAAAATATCGACCCCATATCATACCATATGAGTATTGATTGTATTATCTTTGTAATCAATCTGTTATCTATGATTAAATTATCTTGGCATCTAAGTAGCTTATATTTGAACGACTGNNNAAAAGATACAAGAAGTGAACGAGGCCAACTTCGGCGACGAGGTTTTGGCTTCCTCTCTTCCGGTTTGGGTCGCTTTTGGGGCCTTCTGGAGTTTCTACTGCCGAGCCATGGATTCACTTCTGGCGGAGATGGTGCTTTTGTGTGAAGGCCGCGCCAGGGTGGTCTGGGCGGATGTGGATGTGAATTTGGGTCTGAGCCTCTGGTTTGAGGTGATGAATCTGCCGACTCTTCTTTATTTTGTCGGCGGGGAGGTCCGGGGCAAAATTGTTGGGGTATCCAGTAAAGAAAAGATATTGCCTCAGATAGAGAGCGTAATGAATTTAAAAACTAAATGAGTATGATAAAGCATAAGTTCCAATGGGTTCAAAAAGCCAGTGGTGTTTCTGCGGCTTTGCTTTGTGTGGCGCTTTTGAGCGGCTGTAACGGGGAGCCTCCTCAGCAGGAGCGGCCTGCCCCTGAGGTCAAGACGGTCTCCGTACAAAAAGAGGAGGTGCTTTTGAGCAGCGAGCTGCCCGGGCGTACCTCCGCCTACCGAATAGCCGAGATACGGCCCCAGGTGAACGGAGTGATCTTGAAGCGGCTTTTTGAAGAAGGGAGCGATGTGCAGGAGGGCCAGTCACTTTACCAGATTGACCCTGCGCCATTTGAGGCAGCCATTAGCAGCGCACGGGCGGCGCTGGTGCGAGCCCAGGCTTATTTGCCGGCGGTGCAACTGCGCGAAGGACGCTACCGGCAGGCGCTGGAGAACAAAGCGGTGAGCCAGCAGGATTATGATGATGCTTCGGCGGCGCTCAAGCAGGCGCAGGCTGATATTGAGTTTTACCAGGCGGCGTTGCAGACGGCAGAGATCAACCTGAACTACTCCAAAATGATCTCTCCTCTGACTGGCCGGATCGGCACCTCTTCGGTAACGGATGGCGCGACGGTGACTGCGTATCAGCAGATACCGCTGGCGACGGTCCAGCAGTTGGACCCGATCTATGTGGATGTGCCGCAATCGACCAGTGAGATGATGCGGCTGCGCAAGCGGCTGCAAGAGGGGTTGCTGACCCGTGACCATGATGTGGTCAGCCAGGTGAAGCTGATTCTGGATGATGGCACTATCTATGGACACACGGGGACGCTGCAATTCAGGGATGTCTCGGTGGACCCGACCACTTCGACGACGATATTGAGGATGGTCTTCCCGAACCCGGAAGGCGAGCTCTTGCCGGGGATGTTCGTGCGCGCCATTGTGCGTGAGGGGATCGATACCCAGGGGCTTCTGGTGCCGCAGGAGACCGTATCGCGCGACCGCAAGGGAGATGCTTTTGTGATGGTTGTGGAGGATGGTGTGGCCCTGCAGCAGATTATCCAGGTGGATAGGGCGATTGGCAATAAGTGGCTGGTAACCTCCGGTCTGAGCGAAAAGGAGCACATCGTATTGGAGGGGCTCCAGAATATTAACCACAGGACACCGGTCCGGGAAGTCTATGCGGGAATCTGGGGTAAAGAAGATTTGGCAGCACCGGTGGAGGCTCAGGAATAACCTCGAAGGAGAGTTTAAAGCGTTATGTTATCAAGATACTTTTTGGCGCGCCCCGTCTTTGCATGGGTGATCGCCATTATTCTGATGGTGGCCGGTATATTGGCCATTTATAAGCTGCCGATTTCTCAGTATCCGCCTGTGGCACCGCCATCCATCTCAATCCAGGCTCACTATACGGGTGGCTCGGCTGAAACGGTGGAGAACTCGGTGACGCAGATCATCGAGCAGAAAATGACCGGTTTTGACAACCTGCTCTACCAGTCGGCAACCAGTGACTCAATGGGTATGGCCCGACTGGAGCTGACCTTCGCGCCGGGGACGGATCCCGACATGGCCTGGAGCCAGGTGCAGAACAAACTCCAACTGGCGATGACCAGCTTGCCCTCCTCGGTTCAGGCCGAGGGTGTGGAGGTGAAGAAGAGTACCCGCAGCTACCTGATGGTTGTCGGCATCACCTCCGAGAACGGGACCATGAATGGAGAGGATTTGCGTGACTATGCCAAATCGACTCTGGAGAGCATTCTTTCGCGAGTCCCCGGCGTGGGTGAAGTGGAGGTTTTTGGAGGCCAGTATGCGATGCGGATATGGGTGGATACCGATAAGCTGATCAGCTACGGTCTGACCTTCAGCGACCTGGCGCTGGCGTTGCGGAGTTACAACGTTGAGATTTCGGCCGGCCAGTTTGGCGGTGCTCCGGCAGTGGAGGGCCAGCGCCTCAATGCCTCCATCATGGTTCAAAGCTTTTTGAAGACGCCTGAAGAGTTTGACAGCATCCCTCTGAGAACGAATGACGACGGTTCGATTGTACGGATTAAGGATATCGGCCGCTCCGAGCTCGGTTCCGAAGACTATGCTGTAGATGTTCGGTATAACGGCAAACAGGTGGCAGGTCTGGCGATTCGTCAGGCGGCTGGCGCAAATGCGCTGGACACCGCGGATAATATCCGCCAACGAATGGCGGAAATGGAGCCTTTCTTCCCTCCGGGAGTCAAAGTGATTTATCCCTACGATACGACGCCTTTCATCCAGGTGGCCATTGATGGAGTGGTGCATACGCTTATTGAAGCCATCGTTCTGGTGTTTTTGGTTATGTACCTCTTCATGGGGAACCTGCGCGCGACGATTATTCCGACCATCGCCGTGCCAGTCGTCATTCTGGGTACCTTTGCCATTCTTGCGATCTTCGGTTTTTCGATCAACATGTTGACGATGTTCGCCATGGTATTGGCGATTGGTCTTCTGGTTGATGATGCCATTGTGGTGGTGGAGAACGTAGAACGTATTATGAGCGAAGAGGGCTGCAGTCCTCGAGAGGCGGCTTATAAATCGATGGGTCAGATCACGAGCGCTCTGATCGGTATCGGTCTGGTGCTCTCGGCGGTGTTTGGTCCGATGGCCTTCTTCCCGGGGTCCACGGGTGTGATCTATCGCCAGTTTTCGGTGACCATTGTCTCCTCCATGTTGCTCTCGGTTCTGGTGGCGTTGGTCCTGACGCCCGTGCTCTGTGCTTCATTCCTCAAGCCGGTCCCCAAGGGACACATGGCTTCGGATGCTGGCATCT
>JAGVTF010000129.1 GCA_019136955.1 Verrucomicrobiota bacterium | reverse complement strand
ATCGCCGGCAGAGACGATAAAATTCCATCTGGCCGGTGGCTCCGGGTTTAGGACCGCAAGGTTCCCTGCATTTAGTTCACTGTAGAAGCCATCGGCGTTGACCCAGATACGAACACGTTTAGCGAAAACGTGCCGATCCACGGGGAACTCCGGATGCAGGTTGGCGCCGAGCAGGCAGTCGTACTTGGACTGGACGGAGCCAAGGTCAGCGCGAATCCGAGACATGGCACCGCGGCCATTGGTGAGGAGTACCAGTGCATCCTTGTCGCCACAGATGCTGTATTGCGAGCCTCTGCGCAGTATCCAGCGCTCCTTGCCTCCAGGGGCATGGAGGATGGTCTGCATGAAGTCTGAAGTGTTTTGAAAGTCTTCAGCAACGTAGAGCAGCTTTGCCGTCGCTTTGGATTTCCGTTCTCCCCAGATGGTGCCTTCCAGAGTAAGTTCTCCGGTGTCAGATGCCAGTATTTCCTCTATTTCATCGGGTGAAAACGCGGCAATATGGCCCAGTTCAGTCTCCACTGAATGGAGGACCTGCGTCCGTTTTTCCTGGGAGCATATCTGGACCTGGAACGGCCATTGTGTGTTCCGGAAGTAGAGCCAGTGGCCTTTAGGCAGAAGGGTAATCCTCCTGATATCGCTCAATTGCCAGGAAACGACAGGGCAATAGACGGGAGCAAGCATCTCTTTGCGGATTTGCTCAAGCCAGTTTTTGCAGTCTACCTCTTGTTCTTTGAGTCTGCTCAGTGCACCCAGGTAGGTGATCGGGTTGGAGCCCGCCACTTCTGCAAGCCTCTGCCAATCAACTGAGGTGCGTGGTGTGCCATGGAGAATGCGGCAGGAAACTCTTAGGGCCCAAGAGGCCAGAGCGCGCTTCTTGCGATATTCATCACCACTGAGGCCAACTATGTTGGGCTCTTTGCTCAAACACCAACAGGTGCCCGGCGGCACTTCAAATATCCAGCGGCGGCCGCTTTCATCCATCCGCAAAACTTTGACCCGTTGCTGAGTCAACAGATCAATCATCTCCGGATTAATATCGTTATCAGCAATCTCTGCCTTGGCGGGGTGCTCCATGTCAGTGTTGGCAAAAACCCAGAGCGTGTTGAGCTGCTCAGGGCAATCGCGGCGCAATACGTAAACGGGACCTTCCTCAGAGATGCAATTCAAACGGGCGCCATCAAAGAAACAGGGATGCTCACTCAAAAGACTATTTAATCGAGAAAGTTCCTGGACGATGTTGTCTTGACTATTCCAGGAGAGGCCTGTGCGTTGGTGAACATTTATTTTTTCATCGGCCAGCCACTCCACTCCACAAGTGAAACCGAAACCGCCCGAGACGCTGGTCAAGGCGCAGAGTTGATTGCGAAAGAGCGACCAGCGTTTGCCCTGCGCTGCGAGCCGGTTATTGTCATGGGTTTCGCTGTAATGAACCCAGACGCCTTTGCGTTTGCTTTGCTTCAGGCTGTAGTCCAGATACCACGAGATATCTTTTGCCGAATAGTTTTGGAAAAGTTCCGAGTAGGCAAACTGCATCCGCCCTTGGGTTAGTAATATTTCAGTGGCCTCCCAGGGACCTCCCAGCCCTTCCAGAAGAAAGATGGCGTTGGGGAATTCTTGCCGCACCCTGCTGATAATATAGCGCCAGGCCTCCATCGGAATTTTGTAGCCGGCATCGCAACGGAATCCATCCACTCCGCGGTGGCACCAGGTGAGGAATACTTCAGCCAGATACTCCCAGAGGTCCGGCAGATGGGTGTTGAGTTCTGAAAGGTCGCCCCAGATGACTCCCCAGGCACCAGGTGAGATAAAGTTTCCCTGCTCGTCGCGAACGTACCACTCTGGATGCGAAGAGTGCAGCGCTGAGCCCCAGCCGGTATGGTTAACGGCCAGATCGATAATGAGGCGCGCTCCATGCCTGTGAATGGCATCAGAGAGCTCACAGAATTGATCGACTGGGCTGGTTTGGTGCTCGAACTCCACCAGTGCAGGGTCGATTCCAGTCAAATCCAATGCAGCATAGGGGCTGCCAAAGCGTCCCATTCGGGCGAACGTGGTCGGGGTGGGGTTTACTGGCAGGAGGTGGATAATTTTGCAGCCGAGTCTATCGACGATATGGGGCAGATGTTTTATCAGGTCTCGGAATTTGCCTGAGGGTGGGATGCAGGAGAAACCGGCCGAGTCAAGTTTTTCAAGTGCAAGCGCCGGCTTTTCGGGCAATGCAGCGCGCTCAGCCATTGTTTCTCCAAAAAGGCGAATAAAAGAGCAGTAAATGATGTTGGCCGTTCTGCAAAAGTCCGGATGAGTACTGATGCCGACGTTAGGTCCATCGGGCCAAATCTGACGTCCTTCTTCATCACGGGCATAAGCTTTGGCCTCAAAGTAGCCGACTTCGTGAATGGGCAGCTCGATTGTGGCTTCATTGCCTGAAATAGTCATCGGCAGGTCTCGCCAGGATTCTCCAATCAGTGGCCATTTGTGGGAGTGTGCATGGATGACCTCTTCCTTAAGCCTTCGAGCACGTCCCAGGTTGGTTCTCAGAAAAACGGTCCACCCCTCAGGGATAGAGCGCCCATCCTCAAAGGCAAAT
>JAGVTF010000236.1 GCA_019136955.1 Verrucomicrobiota bacterium | reverse complement strand
AGGTGAAGAGATGGCCCCCATTGGAGGGCTCAAAAGCGCCGGCGTGGTGGCGATTACCGATGACGGTTATTGTATTCAAAATAATGACCTGATGCGCCGAGCGGTGGAATATGCCCAGCTTTTTGATTTGCTGGTGATGGACCACTGCCAGGATACAAGCGCGACCAGCGATGGGGTGATGCATGCCGGCTACTGGAGCACGCATCTGGGGCTGCGCGGCTGGCCGAGCCTGGGCGAAGAGGTCGTGGTGGGACGCAATATCCTTCTGGCCAAAAAGATTGGGGCCCGGATGTATTGCCAGCATATCAGCAGCGCAGAGAGCGTCTCAATGATTCGCAGGGCCAAGGCCGAAGGGGTGAAAGTTTATGCCGAGACCTGCCCACATTATATTACGCTGACTGATGCGGCTCTGGCCGGCAGCGAAGAGTTTTGGAAAGGTGATGGCGCCGGATACTTTGATGTTTTTAGCGGAATCGGAAAAGAAGCCAGCCAACCGAAGTGGAGCCGCTACCACACGCACTTCAAAATGAATCCGCCCCTGGGAGCAGCAGAAGACCGTGCGGCTTTGATTGAAGGGCTGCGCGATGGGACCCTTGATGTGATTTCAAGCGACCATGCTCCGCACTGCGGCTATGAAAAAGAGGTGGAGTATGATGTGGCGCCTTTTGGGATTATTGGATTGGAAACGGAGCTGGGGGTTGCGCTAACCTCTCTTTATCACCGGCAGATACTCTCGCTTTCAGAGGTGATTGGGAAGTTTACGGCAGCTCCCGCACAGTTGCTGGGGATTGATAAAGGGACGCTCAGCGTCGGGGCGCCGGCCGATATAACGGTGTTTGATCCCGATGAAGAGTGGATTTACGAAGCAGCAAAAGGTGCGAGCAAATCGCGGAACTCGCCTTTCGATGGCTGGCCCATCAAGGGGAGAGTGCATGGGACCTGGGTGGCCGGCCGCCAAGTCTATTCACTGGCCAGATAGTTGAAGTTGATTTAGAAAATGAGGAAAAGTTTGATTCGTCCGCTGGTGGAGGGGCTTGCCCCGTATGTGCCCGGGGAGCAACTAACCGCAAAGGGGTTGATACGTCTGAATACCAATGAGAATCCGTATTCACCGGCTCCGGCTGTATTAGAGAAAATAAAGGAAGCGGTGGATGGGCGGCTGAGGCGTTACCCCAACCCGGGCGCCGATGGTTTGCGAGAAAAGCTGGCGGCGCTGCATGGCTGCAAGAAAGAGAATATTCTGGTCGGCAACGGTTCTGATGAAGTGCTGGAGCTGGCGATACGTGCTTTTGTGGAGCCGGCAGGCAAGGATATTGAGGCTGGTGAGCGCTCGGGCAGTACGGTGCAATACTTCTGGCCCAGCTACAGCCTTTATCCGGTTCTGGCGGATTCGGCGGGAGCTTTGCGCAATCCGGTGCCACTGCTTCCTGATTTTGGGATCGCATCAGCCGAGCGGTTAAAGTCTGAGGGAAAATGGGATTTTGAAGCGGCGCTGAGCTTTGTCACCACACCCAACGCGCCGACGGGGCGCGGCTATAAGACCGCTGATCTGGAAAAACTTTGCGCAGTGCAGAGGGGGGTGATCCTGCTTGATGAAGCTTATGCGGAGTTTGCCGAGGAGAATGCGATGGAGCTGGCTCTGGAGATGCCGCATGTGCTTGTGGCACGAACCTTCTCCAAAGCGTATTCGCTTTGTTTTCAGCGGGTTGGTTATGTTATCGGCTCTGAGGAGCTGATTGGAGCGCTGCATAAGATTCGCGGCAGCTACAATGTCAACGGGCTGGGGCAGGTTGCCGCTGAGGCGACTCTGGAGAATCTGGAATACTATCAGAAAAACTTTGAGCGGGTGAAAAACACACGCTCCGAGATGCGCCTCTGGTTTGCGATGCATGGATTCCTGACCTATCCGAGCCAGGCCAACTTTGTTTTTGTTAAGCCGCCTCTTTTGAGCGCCCAGGAGTGGTACCAGCGTTTGCGGGAAGAAAAAATATTGGTGCGCTGGTGGGCAGATGAAGAAGTGAAGGACTACTTGCGCATCAGCATTGGCAGCGAAGAGGAGATGCAACGCTTTTGCGAAGTGGCGGAAAATATCCTGATGAATCACTCTAACACTTCCGAAAAAAACGGAATATGAAAAAGAAACTGACAGGAATTCTGAGCTCGTTGGCCTTTGTAGCGGCAGCGGCGGCGCTCTGGGGCGCGACTGGAGCCGTGAGTGATCCGCAGCAGAAGCTCGAGCGAACTGCTTTCCAGGTGGCCGCTCCTTACGCTGATGATATCCATCTCTGCTCGGATGTGGCAATTGTTTATGGGATAGACGCCGGAATGCCCAATCGGGTAAAGGGTTGGCGCGAGCGTGGTTACCGCGTACATGTGATGACGGGTGTCTCCTGGGGGGAGTATCAGGATTATCTTTATGGACGTTTTGACGGGGAAAATCATGAAGACGAGGCTCAGACGGATCGCGCGGGCAATAAGATCAGCCACGGCGGGGACGTTTACTATATGTCCCCGGGTGAAAACTACGGCAAGTTCCTCTGTGTTGGCGTGAAGCGGGCGCTTGATGCCGGAGTGGAGGCGATTCATCTGGAGGAGCCCGAATTCTGGGTCAGAGCGGGCTACTCGGAAGGTTTCAAGGCGGAGTGGAAGGAGTATTACCAGGAGGATTGGCAAGCTCCACATGGTAGCGTGGAGGCCCAGTGGAAGGCCAGCAAACTCAAGTATTATCTCTATCGTCGGGCATTGCAGCAGGTTTTCGATTTCATTCAGGAGTATAACCGCGAGCATGGCAAAGAGGTGAAGTGCTATGTGCCGACACACTCGCTTCTGAACTATGCTCACTGGGATATTGTGAGTCCTGAGTCGAGCCTTGCCCGCCTGAAGGGATGTGATGGATATATTGCTCAGGTCTGGACGGGAACCTCGCGGACGCCGAACTTCTACAAGGGGACACTCAAGGAACGAACCTTTGAGACGGCATTTCTGGAGTACTCCTCCATGTATAATCTGGTACGCTCCACCGGCAGAATCGTTTGGTATCTGAACGACCCTGTGGAGGATAATCCGGCCCATGACTGGAATGACTACCGGACAAACTGGGAATCCACACTGACCGCTTCGCTCCTGCAACCGGAGGTCTGGCGCTATGAGGTCATGCCGTGGCCTGACCGTGTTTTTAGAGGTAAATACCCTTCCAGCGTGCCGGCTGAGGAGCGTCAGGGGATTCCTCCGGAGTATGCCACCGAACTGCAGGTGGTCATGCGAGCCTTGAATGATATGAACCAGAGCGACTGGGCCTGGGACCACAAGTCGAGCCGAGTGGGGCAACTGGTCAGCGATTCATTGATGTTCCAGCGCGGAGAGCTGGGGAGTGACCGGCATCTGGGGCATGTTTACGGGATGGCGCTGCCGTTGCTCAAGCGGGGAATTCCAGTGGAGATGGTCCAGTTGGAGAATGTGGAAATCAAAGATTATCTTAAGGATTATGCCTTATTGCTTTTGAGCTACTCCGGGATGAAGCCGCTCAGTCCCGATGTCCACCCGCCGATTGCCGAGTGGGTAAAGAAGGGGGGTATTCTGGTCATTGTGGATGACGATGCGGACCCCTTTAACGGAGTGAAAGAGTGGTGGAATAGCGGAAGCATGAAATATGCAACGCCGCGGCATCACTTGATGGAGACCCTCGGCATAAAGGAAAAACCGAAGCAACCGGCCAAAGAAGGTCAGACTTATCGTGCGGGCAGAGGCCGCGTCTATCTGCAGCCAGAAGTTCCGGTATCTATTACCGCTACGGCCAATGGAGATGAGCTCTTCATGGAGCGACTTCGTGCGGTCTGTGGCCGTAAGGTGAAGTTCGATGAACGCAGCTCGCTGGCATTGAGGCGCGGGCACTACTTCATAGCGGCTGGCCTGGATGAATCAGTGGAGGGTGACCCCTGGGGCGTGGATGGGCGGTTTGTGAATCTTTTTGATCCGGAGCTCAAGCTCTTGACGAGTGTTGACTTCACCCCCGGCAGCCGTTACTTTCTGCTGAACTTGGACAAGGCGCAGAAGCCGGGCAAGCCTTCCGTACTGGCAGCAGCCTGCCGAGTGCTTGATGAAGAGTTCCAGAGTGAGGGTAAATCAAAAGAGCATGGTACTTTGAGTTGCCGTGTGGATGGAATTGCGGGGACTCAGGCGGTGATGCTCTGCTCGGTGCCGGCTACGCCCAAAGAGATTTGGCTGGGAGAGGAGAAGCTGAGCGATTTCAAAATGGATGTGATAGCGCAACTGCTTTGGATACGTTTTCCCAACCAGGCCAGCCAGCGGCAGCTCAAGATTATCTACTAGTCTTTGCCTTTACTTGCCCAGGGAGCCTGCCATGGTGAAGATGGGCAGCAAGAGACCAATTGCCATAAAACCGATGCCTGCCGCAATAAGGCAGAGGACCAGCGGCTCGATCAGGCGGACGGCTTGATCGACCTGGCGATTGGTCCTGCGCTCGACGGTATCGGCAATGTTGAGGAGGACTTTATCGAGGCGATTGGATTCCTCGGCCGTGGAGAGCATCGCCATGACCTGGTCAGGGAAGAGACCGCCCTTACGAAGAGGTTCGGAGAGAGACTTGCCATCGCGGACATTCTCTATCGCTTTGGCGATATGCTCAGCCATCAAAGCTGAACCTGTGGCATCCTTGGCAATGGCCAGAGATTGAATGAGCGGGACGCCATTGGCCAATAGAGTACCCAGAATACGGCAGAAGCGGGAGATGGCGACCATCCGCATGGCATTGCCGATAAAGGGTATCTTCATCCGGTAGCGCTCGATCATCCTTTTACCAGCCTCGCTTTTAATGGTTCCCCAGAATAGGAGTGACCCTGCAAAAAGGGTCATCCCAATCAGATGCCAACTGCTGCGCAGGGCATTGCTCAGAGCAAAGACGATGGCGGTAGGCAGAAGCATCTCTGTGTTGGCCAGGAGAGATTCAAACTTGGGGACGAAAAAGATGAGAGCACCGACGAGCACCAGACCACCAATCACGGTCAGGGCTATCGGGTAGATGAGCGAGCCGACGACTTTACTGCGGAGCTCATCCAGACGTTCGAGGAAGTCAGACATGCTCTGCAAAACATCATGAAGGAAGCTGGCCCGCTCGCCAGCCTGCACCATGGCGGTCTGCAGGGGAGGAAACACCTCGGGGAAGAGGCGGAAAGCTTCGGTCAGGGAGCTGCCATCGGCAACGGAGGCGCGTACTTCTTTGAGGAGCTCGCACAAGTTCTTGTTGCCACCGCTGCGAATGAGGCTGTCGAGCGCCTTGAGCAGAGGCACTCCGCTGCCCAGAAGGTCCGAGAGCTGCCCGTACATGATGCCGACATCTTTGGCTTTGACTCTGCGGTGAGTGGCTGATTTGCGAATATCATCGGATTTATCGGCGATATCGAGGGGAAAGAGTTTTTTTTCTTCCAGGATGGCAATAGCGGCGGCGCGGTTATCCGCTGTGAGGGTCCCTATTACAGTTTCGCCCAGAGAGTTTTTCGCAGTATATTGAAAGTCACCCATTCTCAGTCTTTCAGCTTCAGTTCAAAGTCCAAAATTCTTTTCCTCTTTTAAATGGCGGTATTTTTGACGACCTCGCTCACATCGGTGATTCCGCGTCTGGTTTTGAGCCAGCCATCTTCGCGAAGGAAGCGAAGGCCATTTTTGCGGGCTGCGGTCACGATTTCATAGGTCGGCTTTCTGTAAGTGATCAGTTCGGCAATATCGTCATTCATCAGCATGAGCTCGTAGACTCCTGAGCGTCCTCTGTAGCCGCTCTGGCGGCAGGAGTCGCATCCAACAGCACGGTAAAGCCTTTCGCTCGGATGGACTTTGAAATCAGATGGAAGTGTTTTGGGGTTGGCCTCATAAGCTTCTTTGCATTCGTTGCAGAGCTTGCGTACCAGGCGCTGGGCCATGGCGGCGATTAAGGTGCTGCTGACCAGGTAGGGCTCAATGCCCATATCCAGAAGGCGCATAGGAGCTGAGCAGGCATCGTTTGTGTGAAGGGTGCTCAAAACAAGGTGACCGGTCAGGGAGGCCTGTACAGCGGCCTGGGCAGTTTCAAGGTCGCGGATTTCTCCAATCATGACGACATCGGGGTCGTGACGGAGAATGGAGCGCAGGCCGCGCTCAAAAGACATTCCAACCTGGTGGTCTACAGGTATTTGGTTGACCCCCTGCAAGTTATATTCTACAGGGTCCTCAACGGTGAGAACCTTGATTTCCTTGCCTACGATAGCGTTTAGAGCGGCATAGAGGGTCGTGGTTTTGCCGCTTCCGGTGGGGCCGGTCACGAGGATGATCCCGTGGGGCCGTGCAATGAGCTGCTTGAAGCTGGCAAAAGTCTCTTCATCCATACCGAGCTGGGGGAGTGTGAAGAGGACGTTCGCTTTATCCAGGAGGCGCATGACGATGCCTTCACCAAAGATCATCGGAATCACACTGACACGCACATCAATCTGGCGCCCACCGATATAAAACTTAATACGTCCACCCTGCGGGACACGGCGCTCGGCAATATTGAGGTTAGCTAAAATTTTGATACGGCTGATGATCGCAGCCTGGAACTGGTGAATCTGTGTCGGGACAGAAGCGGGACGCAGGACACCATCCACACGGTAACGGATGCTGAGCTCGCCCTCGTAAGGTTCAATGTGAATATCGCTGGCGCGTTCATTGACCGCTTCGACGATGATTTCATTGACCAGTTTGATGACGCTGGCCTCCTGGGCCATTTCCATCAAGTCTTCGCTCTTGGTGCCATCGGCGCTGAGAGTCAGAGTGCCGTCATCCAGACCGCCAGTCAGCTCATTAATGGTATCGCCGCCCAGGCCATAGTATTCCTTAATGAGGCGCTCGATTTCCTCTTCGCAGCCGAGGACAGCCCGCACTTTCTGGCCGGTCAGAAGCTGGATATCATCCAGAGCGTAGGATTCAAAGGGGTTGCTGATAGCGACTTCCAGAAGACCATTCCTGCGCCAGAGAGGCATTACGCGGCGGCGGTAAACAAGTTTGGGTGGGAGTAATTTGACGACTTCGGGGTCCACGGGTGCCTGGGCAAGACTAACCAGCGGCATATTTAAATGCTCTCCCAGCGTCGCCAGGAGGTCCTTCTCGCTTACGGCACCTGTTTGAATCAAGGCACGGTCCAGACGAATGCGCTTGGAGTTCTTGAACTCCAAGGCACGGTCCATCTGCTCCTGATTCACTAACCCTTTGTCAATCAGTATGTTGGATAATCTCATTATCTCTAAACCTGTTTAGCATCCACCGAACAGTTACTCTTTGGACGTATTTGAAGCGATATTTCTTCAATTTTGGGGCACTTTTCCAGTTGCCCGCAGGGTTATGTTAGCGCCAGAACCACTTCTATACGAGAAATCTTTTACAAGTCGAGCCGTCGGCAGCTCAGAGGTTACTTCCCGGGAGGGGAGCCAGAAGCGGAGCGAACTTTCTCATAAAAGCGAAGGGAATCCCCCCATCTGTTTTTGGAAACCTGTCGGCCGATTTCATTGATCTCTCTTTCCAGCGCCAGGCGGGTCTCCTCGGCATTCTCATCCATAGCCGGTTTGCCCTCATAGAGGAGGTAGTTGCGGCGGAAGCCGGGCGGCGTTGTTTGGGGCATCAGGACGTTCGCACCAAAGCGCAGGCCATCAATACGGCCGGCCGGGTCAATGGTCTGGAGAGCGGTTGTGGCAGCGATGTTGATTTTGGGGCAGACGATGCGCGTGGCAGCGATCATGGCCAGCGACTTCTTGAAAATATGGAGGCGGTTTTTCTGGTTTTCCTCAGCATAAAGGCTCATGGGCGTATCGTGATGGGAGAGATAGGGGCCCATGCCGATCATATCGATATCGAATTCTTTGAAGAAGAGGATGTCGCGGGCGAGGTCTTCGTATGTTTGGCCGGGCAGACCGATCATGACGCCGGTGCCGGTCTGGTAGCCGATCTCTTTCAGATATTCAAGAGAGCGCAGGCGTGTTTGGAGGCTCTGTTTGCTGGGGTGAATCTGTCTGAAAAGGGAGGGTGAGGTGGTTTCAATTCGCAGGAGATAGCGGTGAGCGCCGGCATCGAAGAAGCGCTGGAAGGTCTCTTTGGTCTGCTCCCCCACGCAGAGGGTGATGCCGAGGCCATTGAGGAGGGCTGCGGAGCGGGTTTTGGATTTAATTTGCCGGAGGGTTTCTTCGACAAAATCAATGAAGGCGGGGTCGCTACGCTCACCTGATTGGAGCGCAATGGAGCCGTAGCCCTGTTTTGCCGACCACTCCGCCAGCTCAATGATCTCTTCAGCGCTCAGGCAGTAGCGCTCCACCTTTTTATTGCTTTTGCGGATACCGCAATAGAAGCAGTCTCTGGAGCATATATTGGAGAACTCGATGAGGCCTCTGAAGTGAACTTCAGGGCCGATTTCACGCAGGGTGGTTGCCAGGGCTTCTTCTTGGAGCCGGGCGAATTGCTCCTCATTTTCACAACTTTGCAGGAGCGCTACGATGTCGTCTAAAGTGTGCATTAATCGGGGCTGTTTTGTTGGGATTGCAGGTGATTGCGATAAATCTCGCTGGCGATCGGGAAAGGCTCCAGAGCACGATTGAAAATTTTGAGTGAATAGGCGATACAGAGTCCATAATTGGTGATGGGGACTCCGGCCTCCTGGGCGCGCAGGAGGCGGCTCAGGACGGAGCGCCGATTCCAAGTGCAGGCGCCGCAATGAATGATAAGCTTGAAGCTGGCCAGCTCTTCAGGGAAATCGCGCCCATGGGTCCACTCAAACTGCAGCTCGCCTCCGACGTAGCGGTTGAGCATACGGGGAATCTTGACCGTTCCAATATCTTCCTGGACTGGGTGGTGAGTGCAGGCCTCGGCAATCAGTACCTTGTCGCCGGGTTTGAGCCGGTCAATGCTCAGAGCGCCACGGGTCATTTCGTTGAGGTCCCCCTGCAGCCGTGCAAAGAGGACTGAAAAACCGGTAAGGGGAATATCGGCCGGCGTCAGTTCATTGACGGTTTTGAAGGCTTGCGAATCGGTAATGACGATGGCCGGCTTCTCGTTGAGTCTGCTCAATGCCAGGGGCAGCTCGCTTTCCCTGCAGACAATGATAAAGCGGTTGGCGTCGAGCAGGTCGCGAATGGTCTGTACCTCCGGCAGGATGAGTCGTCCTTTGGGTGCCGCCTTATCGACCGGGGTGACGAGGATGGCGCACCTGCCTTCGGGGACAAGGTCTGCGGCGATAGAGGGACGGTTAATGAACTCGTCGGGGATGTGCTGGATAAGTGCCTGGAAGAGCTCACTTATACCGCGGCCATTCCTGGCACAAAAAATAACGGAGGCCGTTTTGCTCTCCTGGCTGAGGCGCTCTATCAGTTCGGGTGCCGGCTCTGAGAGGTCAGACTTGTTGAATACGATAACGGTGGGGAGGTTCTGGGCAGAGAGCTCCCTGAATAATGTTTCTTCAAAGGTGGACCAGTTGCCCGCCTCAACGACGAGCAGCGCGAGGTCCGTTCGCTCTATGACCTGGCGGGTTTTGGCGACTCGTAAGGAGCCCAGAGAGCCCTCATCATCCACTCCGGCCGTGTCAATGAAGAGGACCGGGCCGATGGCCGGGAGCTCCATCGGTTTTTCCACAGGGTCGGTAGTGGTCCCCGGGGTTGCGGAGACGATGGCGGTTTGTTGACGGGTAAGGCAATTGAGGAGACTTGATTTGCCGACGTTGCGTCGTCCGAAGATGCCGATATGGAGGCGAAAAGTTTTGGGTGTTTTCACTTCTGCTAATTTTTGGGGGAGCCTCCAGAGGAAGCTTCTTCAGGCAGAAGAGGCGCTTCCTCTGGAGGGATCACACGAGGTTAAGTTACTGCTTTTTGTTGATTAGCAATAGACATCTCTTTTGCCGGCCTTGACCTGGGCGGCCAGTTTCTCAGCTCTCTCTCGTGCCACGGGGCCCATTGAGAGGACGATTTTATCTGCCAGTTCCAACCCTTCCTTGCGGGTTTGAGGCGTGGCATAATCCAGGAGATACTCCAGAAAGGTGGAGATACCGTTGGGGTCACAGTGTGATTTGATCAAGCCCGGTTTGGCCATATCCATGAAGTCGGCTCCGGTACGCCCCAGCCTGTAGCAGCCGGTGCAAAAGGAGGGGATGTAGCCCAGGTGGATCAAGTCTTGAACAACCTCGTCAATGGGACGGTGATCGCCCAGAGAGAACTGGCTTGAATCGAGCGGGTCTTCCTCGGTGGAATAACCGCCGGGGTTGGTTCGGCTGCCAGCCGAGATTTGGGAGACGCCCAGGGCGAAGGTTTCCGCACGCATTTTGGCGGATTCGCGAGTCGACATAATGATGCCGGTATAGGGGACCGCCAGACGAAAGATGGCGACGATTTTACGGAAATCCTCATCACTGACCGGGTGGGGCGGGTGAATGCTTACATCCGAGCCGGTGGCCGGTTCCATGCGCGGAACACTGATCGTATGCGGGCCGACACCAAAGAGCTCTTCCAGGTGGGCAATATGCTGGAGCATGGCCAGGACCTCATAGCGCCAATCGCAAAGGCCAAAGAGAATGCCGATACCGACATCATCGACCCCTCCCTCCATGGCGCGGTCCATACCAGTGATGCGCCAGTCGTAATCCCGTTTTTTGCCTGCCTGGTGCATCTGCGCATAAGTGGGGCGGTGGTAGGTTTCCTGAAATATCTGAAAGGTTCCGATTTTGGCTTCTCTCAGGAGGTGAAACTCTTCGACGGAAAGGGGAGCCAGGTTGACGTTTACGCGCCGAATTTCTCCGTTACCCGATTTGACCTTATAAATCGTTTCGATAGAATCCAGAATATATTGAAAGCCCTTTTGTTCGGGGTAAGCCTCGCCAGCAACCATGAGGATTCGTTTATGGCCCTGATTGACGAGGAACTCGGTTTCGTGGGCGATCTCTTCCTGAGAGAGTGCCCTGCGTTTGATCGCTTTATTGTTGGAGCGAAAGGCGCAGTAGAGGCACTCGTTGGCACAGAGATTGGAAATATAAAGCGGGGAAAAAAGAACCATGCTCCTGCCATAGATGGATTCATTCACAAATCGG
>JAGVTF010000269.1 GCA_019136955.1 Verrucomicrobiota bacterium | reverse complement strand
ATGGAACTCCTGATACGTTTCGTGCCCTTTGCCACACAAAACAACTACATCACCCTTCCTGGCCATCTTGATAATTCGCTCGATTGCAAATGAGCGGTCCAACTCTACCTCGTATCCATCCTGACGCTTAGAAAGATAACCGCTTTCCACCTGGCTGGCGATATCGCGTGGTTCTTCTCTTCGAGGATTGTCGGTTGTGATTAAAGTATAGTCTGCCAGAGAAGCGGCAACCTCTCCCATTTTCAATCTTTTGCTCTTATCGCGACTGCCTCCACATCCAAAAAGTAAAAGAATACGGCCTTTTGTAATTTCCTTAAGCGTGCTCAGTACATTCTGCATCGCATCGGCCGTGTGGGCATAATCAACTAAAACGCTAAAAGGCTGCTTGGCATCCAGCTGCTACAGGCGCCCCGGGATCGCTGCCGCTTTGCCCAGGGCTGAGGCTATGGTCTGGTGGCTAACCCCAAAGGATAGCCCCACCCCGACAGCTGCCAACGTATTGGAGATATTATAGCGTCCAATCAGCGGTGTCTCCAGCATGAACTCTCCCTGTGGACTTTTAACTCTCATTCTGGTTTTATGAGAAGAGAGCTCAACCTCCGAAACCGTCAGAGAGGCCTCCTCTTTAAGCCCATAAGATAAAAGTTCACACTTGCCGCTCAGCTCTGCGATGAGCTCCCGACCAAAGGGATCATCTGCGTTCACGACCGCTTTGAAATCTTTTCTGCCCTTTATCCCTTCAATGAACAAACGCTTTTTGCTTTCAAAGTAATTCTCCATGTTGCCATGGTAGTCCAGATGGTCGTGGGTGAGGTTTGTAAAAACCCCAACATCAAATTGGACTCCATCAACACGATGCTGTTCCAGAGCATGGGAACTGACCTCCATCACGCAGCATTGCCCATTGTCATCCACTATTTTTGAAAGCATGAAGTGAAGGTCCAGAGATTCGGGGGTTGTTCGCTGTGCAGGAATCACCCTGTCGCCGATCTCATAGCGAATTGTCCCCAGAAGCCCCGTATGGATAAGGGCTTCCTCCAAAATATATTTGCACAGAAAGGTTACCGTTGTTTTGCCATTGGTGCCGGTAACACCGATCATTTTCAGTTTTTCTGCAGGAAACCCGTAAAAAGTACTGGCGATCTGAGGTAAAACAGCGCGAGTGTCCGGCACGATAATACGCGTCATCTTTCCGCCACTGGAACCTTTTTTCTCACAAACCACCGCAACCGCCCCGCGGTCTGCCACATCGGCAATATAGTTGTGCCCGTCGCACTCAGCACCGCGAATGGCAACAAAGAGTTTGCCAGGCGTTACACAGCGCGAATCATAGGCAATCCCCGTCACCTCACGCTCCAAGGAGCCTACCGTTTGCACTTTGCCCAATGGCACTATTAATTGGGAGAGTTTCATCTTCTCTGGGTTGGAGGTTCCAATTCTTTGTCAGGAGGAATCGCCCAATAAATGGCAATCCCTTCGGCTATGTCTTTAAATATTGGAGCTGCAACAGTACCGCCATAATAACCGCTTGCCCTGCTGGGCTCATCAACCACAACGCTCATCACAATCACCGGATCAGCTGTGGGGAAAAAACCGACAAAAGAGGCATAATACTTATCGGGATGGTACCCGCCACCGCCAGGGGCTGCCTTTTGCGCTGTTCCGGTTTTACCGCCCACTGTATGGTACTTCATATCCGCTCGCCAGGCCGTCCCAGTCTGCGTCCGTGTTCTTTCGGTCACTTTCCTGAGCGCCTGCACAGCCTCTTTAGCGACCTTTTCGCTCATCACTCGCCGCACCGGCTGGGGCATCTGCTCATAAGCGTAGCGGCCGGAACGGTCCTCCAGATGGTCCAAGATTTGTGGGCGCATCAGGATGCCTCCATTGGCCACTGCGCCCATGGCCATTGTGGTCTGTAACTGGTTCACCGCTATCCCCTGGCCTATCGGCACCCGGCTAATGCTGAGCTTATCCTTGTCTGGGATAATTGCATTATTTGTATGGGTTCGCTCCCCAGGCAGCATGATTCCAGTTGGTGAGCGATATCCAAAATTTCGTATATATTGGTTCAGGACTGAAGGGGAAAGCATCCAACCCATTTTGGCAAAACCGATATTTGACGATTTGGCCAACATCTCTTCCATCGTCAGTGTCCCGTAATCACCGCCACTGGCCTCTTTGGGGCGCCTGCCCCACTCTGCTCGGTTCCAGGAAGAGCAATCAACAGGAGACCTCACTCCGTAGCGCCCTTCATTAAGAGCCGCACAAAAAGCAACAACCTTGAAAGTAGAGCCAGGCTCCATCAAGTCCATAATAATCCGGTTCCTCCAGTTCTCCGGCTCAGAGGCAGCAGGCAAATTGGGATCATAGTCCGGAGCAACTGCATAAGCGAGTATTCGGCCTGTTTTTACCTCTGCAACTACGCAGGAGGCAGATTTCGGAGCATGACGCTCTATGGCGCTCCTCAGCTCATCCTCTACAATTCCCTGTATGATGGAATCCAAAGTAAGCACTGCAGTCAGTCCATCACCCGCTTCAAAGCTGTGGCCACGGCTGGAGAGGATTTCGCTGCCATCGCTCCTCACCACCTTATTGCGCCAGCCGACCGTCCCGGTTAGTTGATCGTCAAGTGCTCGTTCAACCCCCTCAAGCCCTTTCATCACTGTGATTGAGCCGCCCTGGTCTTCAAGCTTCTTTTCACCACTCTCGGTGTATCCCAAAAGATGAGCCATAAACCTGCCGTTGGGGTATTCGCGCTTGAAGTCGCGCTCTGAGTAAAGAACGATACTCCGCAATGCCCGATAGTAAATAGCACTCCTGCGGCTGTATCCCTCCCGTGTTTCATCTATGGGGAACTGGCTGATCTGCCTTCTCACCTGCTCCCACTCTTCAACTGGCAGCTCTTTCAGTAGCCGTACATAGCGGTTGGTAATCACTTCACGGTCTTTATTCAAGAGCGCATAAAGCGGCTTGCCCTGGCGGTCTCTGAGCTGTTGGTTAGTTTCATCCACCACGGCAATTCCCATCACCTCAGAGTCAACCACTCCATTCGTATTCAGTGGTGAATAAATCGGAATCCCTGAAGCAGTCACCAACGGCATCCCGGCGCTATCCATCAGCAAGACCCAATCATCTCCCGACTGAGACCTGAAAAAACGGCTCTTCTCATTCAGCCAGGCGCGGTCCAGGTGAAGCAGAGAGGAAACCAAATCTAAATACTCACGCCGAGTAACCGGATCCACTTTGTCCAGGAGACCGGGGTCAAGAACAACGGTTCGTACGTCACGAGTAACCGCCAGCTGATTGCCGTTGATATCTCGTATCTCGCCACGCCGGGGAGAGTAAAACTCGGTACGGTTGACCCTGCCCTCAGAAATCCCTTTGTACTTATTATGACGGTAAGCCTGTATATAGGTGAGACGCCCCGATAAGACGAGAAAACCGACAATAAGAAGGCAAATCACTGCTCGCATCCACTGTATCTGGTTTCTTCTAAGCATGGTTCACTCTTCTTTATCCATTGATTGCCCGGGAGTCAGGATTTCAACCTCCGGAATTCTGACTATCTGCGTAACGGTAACAGGGCTGAGCTCCAGTCCCATATTGCCTGCCCTGCGCAATATGTTTTCAGGGGTTTTGAGGCGTCCCAGCTCTTTGGAAAGCACTGAGTTGGTCTCTCTGATATTCCTCAGTTCAAACTCACAAGCCCGGAGCCTCTCTCCCAAATCATGATTTTGTTGCTGTAAACGCAAATGCACAACACCCAAAACTAAAACTAATAAAATCAGTCCAATAGAACCCAATGCAAACTTGAAAGGCAAAACCTTCCAGCCAATTTTTGATTTATTGCGCCTGGTGTTCATTGGTTTCCAGAGTTAAATTTTTTCATAGACCCTGAGCCGGGCGCTCCTTGCCCGAGGGTTCGCCTTCACTTCATCTTCTGCGGCCTCTACCGGCCTTCGCGTAATAACTTTTAGCAGGGGCGGCCGTTGCTTGCGCAGCTCCGGAATATCTACAGTTCCTTCAAAAATATAATCTCTTGTGCTGGCTTTTCCAAACTCTTTTACGATTCTGTCTTCGCCAGAGTGAAACGTAATGACCGCCAGTCTACCTCCGGGCTTAATCAAAGGGATCAACTTTTCAAGCGCCAACTGCAAGTGCAGAAACTCCTGGTTTGTCTCAATCCTTAAAGCTTGGAAAACCCGTGTTGCCGGATGAATTTTTTGCCTTCCTCTGGGCATTCTGGCTTCAATAAAATCCGCTAATTGCCGGGTGCTTACAAACCGCCTGAGTGTCCGCTCTTCCACAATCGCCCTGGCCAGCCTTCTGGCCTGCCTCTCACCTGCGTGGTAGTAAAAAATATCAGCCAATTGCTCCGCCGAATAGTCGTTAATGATGGCTTCAGCCTTTAGCGGTTGACTGACGTCCATCCTCATATCCAGAGGTCCATCAGCCAAAAAACTGAATCCCCGCTGAGATTGATCCAACTGCATCGAGCTGCATCCCAAATCAAGCAATACAGCATCAAAGAGCACCCCCGGGAACAAGGTCTCAATCTGCGAATAGTTGCCGTGCTGAAAGTGACAGCGCCCTTTAAAGCTTTCCTGCATCTGCTCGGCGCTGCGCTTCAGCTCATCTCCATCTCGATCGCAGCCGTAGAGCACTCCGGACGGAGAGCTCTGCCGGAGAATGGCGGAGGCGTGTCCACCCCCACCGACCGTTCCGTCGCAATAGACTCCCCCGTCCTTCAGACAGAGCAGCTGAAGCGTCTCTTTCAATAATACAGGACTGTGAGCACGTTCTTCCACTTTTCATGCGCGTCGTACTTTGTTTAGTAGAGAGCGAAAAAGACCTTGATCAGTCGTTGGCTCCTGGCTCAAAAGTTTTTGAATCTTACGGCTGGAAATCAATTTTCCACTTAAACGGACCTCTATATCCTGGTAGCTTAAATCGCTTCGAAGGACCTGAACCTTCGAGAGCCGCTCCATCCTCCGCTGCTCTTCCAGCTCCCGCTGGAGACTGATTGCACGCCATGGATTAAGGATATAGTCAAAAAGCCGAACCACTCCCGTTCGATATTCGGCCTGAGGTTTGGCGATTCCCACTGCCGCTCCCAGTTGGGACACCGAGCCAGCGGTGGCCCGCACAGGCTCAGCGACTGAGCCAGCCTGTGAGGCGGGTACAAAAAGCTGCATGGCAGCGCCCCTGTTGTTTGCATTTACTGGATGCACCATTTCTTTTCGTAATTCTTGACTCTCCATTCTTTGCCCTTTCAACAGTTTTAAATTTGACTCTCTAGCTCTCTATCATCTTCTTTTTGATTCTCGATTTCGTCGGCATCGAACTTCTGTTTGCTCCAAATACTAAAACGGTCTACCTCTCCTCGAAGGACAACAGTTGTAGAATTTTGTTCATGTTCCGATTTTTGTCCGATCCCAACTTTATCGGCCATCCATTTGGGAAGAGTGATACGCCCGCTAGCATCCATCTCCACCGGCTCGGAACGAGACCCCAGGAAGCGGCGCAAACGCTCCGCTGCCGGATCAAGCAAAGGCAAACCATCCACCTTTTGTGCATAAGCTTCGAATACTTCCGCCGGCATTGCGGTAATGCAGGCGCAGGAGTCGCCCCGAACTCGGGTCAGCGTCAGCATGAACTCAACCTCGATGGCAGCCATGCGGCGCCCCCCGTCCTGAATAACTGGAGGTCTCCACTTGGCGGGCACCTGGACACGTCTCTTTGAATCTACTTCGAAAGAATAGACTGTATAAAAACGCATCGGTTTAACTTGCTGTTCACTCACGGCCTCAAAATCGGACTTCATTCTAACACCTCGCCCCACTTTGTCAACACTTCGTTAAACTTTTCCTACATTTTTTCTACACTTAGCTCCTTTATTTCTTAAAATTTCTTAAATATGCCTTTATCACCTCTATTCACAAGTTATTCACAACAATATGAAAATAACCCTCTTAATCTATTAAAACACCTTTTCTACAAACAGATTACATCACATAATACCAGACATTAAAAAACACCTCGAAAAGGACTCTTTTCACAATCCATTCACATCGCTCTACGGAAGCTTTTACGGAGGTTTTACGAGAAGAAAAAAAAGAAAAATTTTATTCCCCCATTTTTTCTCACACTTTCCCCCACTCTGCATTTGCTGCTTCAGTCTCTGCCCAATATCTTCAAAAGATTTTTATAAACACAAAAACCGCTTTTGGTGTATCTTAAGGATATGGCAGGCATTTGAGGTGCTTTAGAAAATGAAGACGAATCGAATCAATATAGTTCTCAGTTCAGCTCTGGCTCTTTTAGTGCTGGTTGCTCTGGCTCAGTATTTCCATGGACACCGTACAACACAAGCCCATCAGCGGGCACAAGAAAAGCTTTGGAATGAAGAGAGGGCTCAGTGGAGCGAAGAATTGGAGCAGTTGCGTGCTCAATTGGCCTGGGGTTCCAGCGACACGGCAACCGAACACCTTCAAGATGAACCGGAGGAGCTCATACAGATGCTCTATACGCTGGATAGGGAGAGTGAACGGAAAAGGCTTCGGAAAGCCAGTTTTTGTTTTCAGGCTTTGACCGAATCCAGGAAAAGCCCCATAGAGAATATTCGCAACTACTATACCAGCGGGCACAACGTTATCCTGGCCGCATCGGGTAAGGTTCGCTCCAGCTCCCTTGATGTGGGTGAAGGCGTTTCCGTTCCCCCTACTACACGGCTGGGACTGGTAGACGTCCTGCGCGATATCGGCACCTCAGAAGCAATAGGCCTTTTAAGCCAGGTGCTCCCCACCGCACTAAACGCCTCGGAGGCTACCTACATTGCCAGAATCCTTCTGAGCCTGGACTCTGAGCTTTTCCGAAATATCTCTATCACCACAGCCCGTAATCTTTTAAGTACCATGTCGTTGGCACGGGATGAAAAACGAGAGCTCCTAAGCCTCCTGATCGAGCTGCAGGATACTGAAATGGCAGAGGTTCTCTCCAACCAGTTACTGGTAGATGGCAGGCTGGACCGTGATATTCTTGACTTCATCCATAAAACGATGGGGGAAGATGCAATGCCTCTCATCTATAGTATTTTTGGAGATCCAGGTTTGACGATGGCTGACCGGGCCGATCTCCTCCGGGTCTCCATGAACTACGTCGGCACTAATGAAGAGGCTAACGAACTTTTCTCAAGAGCCATACATTCTGAAGAAGTGGGAGCTCCTATTCGTGCCATCATGGTCTTGGGACTCACGGGAATGAGTGAAAGAGGGGATGCTCCGCCTGACCTTCCGGCGGAGGTGGCCCAAAGCAGGCTAATGCTTTTGGACTCTCTGGAGCAGGAGTATGGCGGAAGTCGAGGTATGGGCAGTGCGTTCAGCACTACTCGGGAGCAACTGGAGTACTCTCTGAACCCCGGTGCCTATGATGAGCGTCCAGCAGTGGACCACGTCAGAATAGCCCAGGATATCATGGTCAGCCTGTTCACAGGCAATGCCGGAGGCAGAGACGGCATGGGTGGACTCAGTGGCTTTCTGGGGGGGATGAGAAGGTAGGTTGAAACGAAAAGCAAAGTGAAGTGCAGGCCGCTTTTACTGTTTGGCAGCGCCTGCACTTCACTGTTTTATTCTTTCTCTGCAAGGAGGCTCAGGCGCCGAACCTGCAAACTCACGTCCAAAAGTCCGGGTACCTCCCAGCCCATGTTCATTCCGGTAAGATAGATATCTTCCAGGCTGTTCGTTTTCTGCATAAAACCTTTTTGGCGGGCTATTGAATAGGCCTTTAGCATTTCGGGCAATAAGTCGGCTTCCAGTGTAATCCAGTTTCCATCGTGTGCAGAATCTGCGCAAAGGTACTCATGAGCCAGAGTACAAATGAACATGCCTGAGCCGGCAAAGTCTTTTGCTTCGTAGCGATCGGTTTTACGCTTTCGGTTATCATAGACCGGTATCCCAAACCAGATCATCTCTCCATAGCCTTCAGACTCCCTGTTCCGGTCTTGAAGATAAAAAAAAGCCTGATACTGGGCTGCATGTTTACCTGCGTCAAAGAGCTCTGGTTTGTAGAGAGTCGAATGCAGGAGTTTTGCCTCCAGATGGAATTTCAAAGCTTTTAAATCCAGGAGGCGTGGCAGAGATTTTATCTCTTGCTCCACAAGCAGGTGTGCCCACATTCTCTCTTCAGCGCGTGGCTCACCCTCGTACTCTTCATTAGCATTAACAGCCAGAGTCAAATCACTCTTAGCCCCTGAGCGAACCACTGAAATCGACTTGCAGGAATTAGAGATGGTAGTGTTCTGATTCAGAGGAGTTACTTTTTCGCGAGTTCCCCACTGAGCTATCGACCAGACCGGCTCCTCCTGAGATAGCGGTTGCCAGATTCCGTAGACCTGGCCTCTCAGCTCAGGGTCTAACATGCGAAATCCCTTCTTAAAACGTGGGTCCCGAATGAGCTCCTCACCCGCAAGAGCGCTCCTGGTTGAGCGACTACTGACGCAGCCCGGCAAAAACGCCGCTGCCGTTCCCAAGGTCAAACCCCTTAGAAAAGTTCTTCTGTTCATAATCCTGGGCTAATCCTCCAGTCTCAACTCTGCGGAGCGGCCGTGCGCAATGAGTCCTTCCATGGCGGCAAATTTACGCACAGCAGGCATCGCTTTTTCCAAATTCTCTTTTGAGTAATCCACCAGGCTTGTTCTGCGCTGAAACTGGTCCACCGTAAGACCGGCAAACGAAGCTCCGGCCCCGCCTGTGGGCAGGACATGGCTCGGTCCGGCAACATAATCACCCAGAACAGCCGGTGAATAATTACCCAGCATCAGGGCGCCGGCCGTATGTATACCCTCAGCCACGTTTCTGGGCTCTTTGGTCATCACTTCGCAATGCTCCGGTGCCAGGCGGTTGGCCAGCTCAACAGCATGCTGCATATTTTTTGCCAAAATCAGGGCTGTTCCCTTTTCCAGCACCTCGCTAAGAAGCTCCTTACGCTCTGCGCTCTCCAGTTGCCGCGCGATCTCCTTCTCCACCACTTCCAATACCTTGGCTGAGGTGCTCACCAGCCAGACCCGCTCTTTACCGGAGCCGTGCTCAGCCTGGGCCAGAATATCAGCCGCGATAAAAGAGGGATTCGCGGTTGAGTCAGCAATGACCAGCACCTCGCTGGGGCCCGGAAGCAGGTCCATGGATACATGTCCAAAGAGCATCCTCTTTGCAGCGACCACATAAGCGTTGCCTGGTCCAAACACCTTCTGCACTTTACCGATTGTTTGAGTGCCAAATGCCATGGCAGCAATCGCCTGGGCTCCACCCACACGGTAAATTTCTGTGGCGCCGGCTAGCATGGCGGCATAGAGCAGCTCCGGCTGCAAAGCCCCATCCTTGCCACAGGGGGTGCAAACGACGATCTCCTTGCAGCCGGCCACCTTCGCCAAAGTAACACTCATCAGTGCAGAGCTGGCCAGTGGCGCCTTGCCGGCAGGAACGTAAATCCCAACCCGATAGAAGGGATCAAACTTCTCTCCCACCATTGCACCGTGAGAGTTTTTGGATTGCCAGTTCTTTCGCAGGGATTTCTTGGCAAAAGAGGTAATGTTTTTCAGAGCCTCTTTGAGAGCGCGGTCCACACCCGGCTGAATCACCGTTTTTAGCGCGGCTGCCACTTCTTCTTCTACAGTCACTTTGAGGCGAGAGACATCCAGCTGCACCTTATCAAAACGAGCGGTAAAATCAACCAAAGCCTGGTCTCCATGCAGCCGCACCTCATCCACGATTTTGTGAACTCGCTTCTCAATGACCGCGTCGAAAAGACTCGAGGTCGCCAGCACAGCGCTAAACTCTGCATCAAAGTTAGGGTCGTTATATTTTAAGACTTTCATTTTTACAGGGGAATATCTGGATTTCTCTCCGAGTCGTCATCCGGCCCTTGGATTTCCTCTTCAGGCTCCTCCTGAGTCTCTTCCTCAGGCTTCTCCTCTTCATCTGCCTTTGGTTCTGAGGGCTCTAAGGGCTCAGCTTCGAAAGCGTCAGCCTCCTCAGTCTCAGAGTCTTCTGAAGGTTTGGATCTTTCCAGAGCATCCAGATAAGGCTGGTAGCCTTCGTCGGGCAAAGGTGGAACATAAGAGGTCTGGACCTCCCCTTCAGGGGCAAACTCCTCAAGCTCTTTGGGCTCTTCTTGAGGCAAGTCAGTCTCTTGGCCGGATTGCTCTGTCTCTGGAACAGCTTCACCCTGCTCTTTTTCAGAAGGCTCTACACTCTCGGAATCAGCCGTTTCTGTAGCTTCAGCCGTTCCCGTAACTTCAGGCGTTACTACAACTTCTTCAGCTTTGCGTCTCTCCGCTTCAGCAGCTTCGGCCGCCACTTGCTCGTTTCTACGCTTGCGCAGCGCCTCACGTTCAGCCTCTTCAACAGCTTCCTGAGCGGCCGCCAGTTTCTTTTCTTTACGCTCCCACCACCAGGCAATCAAAGCGGTCAGCTCGAAAAGTCCGTAAAGCGGAATCGTCATTGCAATTTGTGTCACCACATCCGGCGGAGTCAGGACAGTGGCTATAAGCAGGATTATCACAAAAACAATTTTTCTGTTCTTTGCCAGCGTGCTGTAGCTTAGGATACCCAGTTTTACAAAGAGCAGCAAAAATATCGGAAGTTCAAAACCGATTCCCATGGCCAGCATGAACTTTGTGACAAAGCCGATGTAAGTATCTGCCGTCCACTGGAACGCTCCAAAACCCATCTGATTGGAAAACCAGACAGCAGCCCTGAGCGCAACCGGAAGCATAAGGAAGTAGCAAAGACTAATGCCCAGAGCAAAAAGCCCAATGCTAAAAATGAAGGCTTTGCGCACATAGCGCAGCTCATTAATCTTCAGAGCCGGCAAAACGAACTGTGCAACAAAAAAGAGAATGAACGGAGCAGAAAAAACAAGACCTCCATAGAAAGCCACCTGTAAGGCCACCATGAAACCCGATACGGGACTCAAGTTGAGCAGCTCAACAGGGGCTTTTTGGGGGAAGTACGCCTCGTTTGTGTTAACTGTAAAACCAAGATAGTGATTCGTCCCGTGAGTGATGGGAATAACATCTATCGTAAAGTTTTGATTGGAAGTGATATTGAGCGCTTCAAGACCTTTGATATACTCAG
Organism: Verrucomicrobiota bacterium; assembly: GCA_019136955.1. Taxonomy (GTDB): domain Bacteria; phylum Verrucomicrobiota; class Verrucomicrobiia; order Limisphaerales; family UBA1412; genus UBA1412. Next base: position 4 of record JAGVTF010000269.1, on the reverse strand, counting down.
GGCC
>JAGVTF010000261.1 GCA_019136955.1 Verrucomicrobiota bacterium | reverse complement strand
CTCTTCCTCATTTTCACAGGAAACCAAAAAGAGAGAAGCTTCTGGAGAGTAATGCCTGGGCAATTGTCCCGGACTCTTGAGATTCGGCTGCTCATCCTGTTTGCCGCAAAGAGACGTGGAAGGAAAAGGCAGCTCATCCTCAAGAACAGCATCAATCATCTCTTTACTAATCATCCCCGGGCGCAAAATTTGCGGCTTGCCCAGAGAGCTGAGGTCCAGCACGGTGGATTCAATCCCCACAGGACAGGGTCCCCCATCCAAAATAAGAGGTATTCGCCCGCCCAGACTGGCTCGCACATGCTCGGCCGTAGTGGGGGAAACAGAATTGGAGCGATTGGCGCTGGGCGCAGCCAAAGGGAAAGCACATCTTTGGATAACCTCCTGGAAAACGGGATGCGCCGGCCAGCGTACTGCCACCGTATCCCCACCAGCCGTCACTACATCAGGAATTAGGGACGATCGTTTCAAGACGAGGCTCAGCGGCCCGGGCCAAAAGGCACGAGCCAGCTTTTCAGCTTTGAGAGGCCAACTGGCAACACACTTTTTCGCCATTTCCAAGCTGGCAACATGGACAATAATCGGGTTAAAAGCAGGTCGCCCCTTGACTTGGTAGATATTCTTAACAGCCTGGGCATTGCGCGCATCAGCAGCCAATCCATAAACGGTTTCTGTAGGTAGAGCGATCAGCCCCCCCTTTTTCAAAAGGCCGACAGCCTGCTCCAGTGCCTCGCTCAACTCTGCTTCGCTAAATGTGCCTAAAACCAGAGGATACTCTCCTTTTAGAGACCCTTCACCAAATGCGGATTCCAGTTCCATTTCTGCTATCTTTCCTGCCGCAGCCCCGCGGCACTGATCCGCCAACCCTTATTTTTTCACTGGCACGAAAAGGATACAAGTGGGCTTGGAAACTTTCACCGGCTCCTGGGCACTCCGCGTGAGCTCACCCGTCCGTGGATTAAGCAAAAAGCTCACTAAGTTATTTGAGTCCTGATGCGCCACCAAAAGCGTCTCCCCATCAGGATGAATGGCAAAGTCACGCGGATTTTTCCCACCCGTGAGTATATGGCCCATTGGGTTTAACTTGCCGCTTTGCTGATTGATCGAGAAAATAGCGATACTGTCATGACCTCGGTTGGAAGCATAAAGGAACTTCCCATTAGGATGAATTCGAATAGCTGCAGCAATACTGCTTCCTTCAAACTCGGGCGGCAAAAGACTCCAGGAATCGATCTCTTCCAGTTTCCCATCCGCATGATAGTTGTTTTTCTTAATATTCTTCCATAAAAAGCTATCATAAGATACCTCATAGAGCGTAACCGCACTGCTGAGCTCACTCAGCACATAGCAAAAAGGTTTTTTAGGATGAAAAGCCATGTGGCGCGGTCCAGAGCCAGGCTCCACCTCCACAAAGGGAGTGGAAGAAGCAGTGGCAGGAATCCCTGTGTTGTTGTACTTATAAATCGCAATGCGGTCAGTCCCCAGGTCGCAACAGTAAAGATAACGACTCTTTGGCTCAAAAGCAGCCTGATGGGCATGGGGACCCTCCTGGCGAGCCTTGTTAAGACTCGAGCCACTGTATGGGAAGAATGCCGTCGCAGAGCTTAGCTCACCGCTCCTTTTATTGATCGGGAAGATGGTCAGGCTACCGCTGCCATAGTTGGCCACTGCCAACCGCCGACCTTTATGGTCCAGCGCCAGGTGGCAGGGGTAAGTTCCTTGCGTTGAAAGCTTGGAAATCTCCTGAAGCCTTCCTGTTTTTGAGTCGATGGAAAAAGCTGAAACTGTCCCGTTTCCCTCAAAAGAGGCGGTTTCATTCACGCAATAAATGAAGCCCCCTTTGGGGTGTAGTGCCAGATAGGAAGGGTTATCGGTCGCCACCGCCAGCCCGTTCAGCTCCAAAGCTCCCGTGTGTGTATCATAGGTGCCGTAATTAATTCCAAAACTTTCATCACTGTTATAACCACCAATGTATACACGCCAGCCATCAGCTGCCTGCGATTGCAGGGCCGGTAAAACAGCCATTGAAAGCAGAGCAATCCACATGAACAGATTATTTAAATTTTTCCAAGAAATTTTCATCCTTTGTTTTCATTTTATTTTTCTTTGAGGTCTATCCCCTCAAAAAGTTGATCCAGACAATTAAATGAAGTACACGCAGGTTCACTTCTAAGAATCGCTTCCAGGTAATTGATCCCTTCATTGACCGAGCGCACCGATTTGGGCAAGGTCGCCCCCGAAGCATTGGGATGGCCACCTCCGCCCAGCTTGCGCGCTACAGGAAGTGCAGCCCCGCGCATACTGCGCATACTCACTACCACCGATGCATTGCTCTTGCGGAAAAGTGTTATCAAAACCGAGTACTTCCCTTCAAACTCTTTAAGCAACTGGTTAACGATCAGGTTCCCATTGCCTATCGCAATTTCAACCACCGCCACATCGGGGCTTACCTCAGTAATGTTTTGACGGCTCCACTCCAAACCAATCGGATTCTCCACCACTCTCTTCACCTCCATTACCTTTAATAGAGGATGCTCAAAGAGCCGCTCCAGCTCTCCCTCAATGACGTCATAGAGCTTCCAGAAAGTATAGGTTTTGACCAGACTCGCATAATCCATGGC
>JAGVTF010000165.1 GCA_019136955.1 Verrucomicrobiota bacterium | reverse complement strand
TGGACCATGTCCATCCAACGCATCCTGTAATCCGGATTGCTCATTAAGCGCTGATGAAGGCGCATCGGATTAAACTGCTGCAAGGTGTCATAACCTGACATCCCATAAGAAGTTGGGTCTGTGTAGGCGGTGTAAGAGCGTTGGGCCCCCATAGAGTGCTCTGCATCATGACGAAGCCACTTAAAGCCATCTGGATTGCTCCGATTGTAGAGACCATAGAGGTTGTTGGGGAAACCACCCCACACGGAAACCGGAGAATCAGGGTCTCTCGTATAGTAAGAGATCAACATATAGATGATCAGGTTCTCCTCATCCAGATAGCGTGGAGAGCCCGGTATTGGACCACCCTCAGAGTCAACTCCTTTAATCCAATAATAGTTTGTAGAGTGTATACCAGCAAATCCCTGTTTAAGAGCAATTTGCCAGAGGTCTGTAAAGGCAGCCATTGTGCCATCGTTTGCCTCTGTCCTGTAGCCTATGTGAGACGTCTTTATACAGTCCCAGTCTTCCTCAACTCCTCCCAGGTAAGTTTCAGCAAAATCAGCTTCGCCACGTTCTTGAGTTTGATAAAGTCCCCAATATTGCCCATTGATATAAAGGTGGTAGTAGCGGCTGCGAGTGTAAGGCACACCGAAATCTCGTTGAGAATCTCGAGAAAATACTTCCCGTATAAAAGTATTATAATCGGAGTTTTCTCTTGCCCAGGAATAATTTTGAGAGGTGCGAAGGTCCACCTTTGTAAAGACAGAAGCGCCCTCATCTTCAAAGAGAGGGAATTTTAGTTTTCCACCATAACGCGAGCGGAAAAAAAGACGAAAAGAATGTTTGGGGTTGTCGCTGCTTCTGCTGGCAGCGCCACGAATGCGAACGCCAGACTCAATCTGGAATTCCTCTCCTCCCTGAGGATCAATTAGCTCTACAGAGACAGGCCGCTCCCACGCCTCACCGGAGCCCCCCGGGTTTACATAGATGCCTGTGCCGCGATCAAACAGGTTTTTAAGATCCGTCACCAATGAAATAGAATGAATATTTGTCATCCCCTGTCTGAGAGCCTCTCGGTTTTTGATAACAAAAAGGGAGTTCATGCCATATTCCATTTTGTGATTGTTTACCGCATAAGAACGGGGCCACCCTTCTGGAGGCGTAGTACTTTGTCCCAGCACCTCTTCAGGAAATATCCAGGTTCGAGTGACCACCTTGGAAGGCAAGTGTCCTTCCTTAAGAGCAATCGCCCGAATATAGGTGATTTTGTCAATGGGAAGCGGAGTTGAATAAAGGGTTGAATCAGAGGTTGGCACAGTACCATCCAGCGTGTAGTAGATGCTGGCACCTTGCGTAGCTGTAAAAAGGGTAAGCTCAAAAGGCGAAGCACAATATCCTCTTGGCTGGCTGAAAAGAATCTCCTGCACAGGTTCCAGATAGCCACGGGCATTGGGTTCTCCGGGCGTTGGCGTCGTGTAGTAAAGCCCCCATCCAAATGAAGTATCGGTTTGCTGCTCAGGGAAAGCAGGATTAAACTCGTGTACTACCGTCTGACCATCGGAGTAAACAAGAGCCAAATACTCTCCATCCCCGCTTAAGCTGAAATTAGCATGATATTCTCTGTTGACCAGTGGCTCTCCATCCCAACCATCGCAGTACACGAGAAGAAATCTTCCGGCTCGCAAAAGCGTGTTTGGGGGAAACTGCCAACGCTGCAGGTTTTTGGCAGAATCTGTCAAAAACCAACCGCCAATGTCTACAGTTTGGTTCCCCCTGTTATAAAGCTCAATCCAGTCTGAATGTTTTCCAAATGAGTCCACAATTCCAGAATCATTTACTGCTAAAAACTCATTAATGACCACATCAAAGTGCGGACGGTTGGCATCCAGGAAGTATATCCACACCTCTGGAGGAGGGGTAAACTGATTTTCATTTGGAGAAACATCGACTATTTGCGCGTTTTCACTCCAATTAAAAATAATTTCCGAATTTATATCTTGGACTTCAAATTCAAAAAGGTACTGGTTAGGGCTAAAAGACTGCAAACCAATGGCCGGCTTACCATTGCAAAGCAGCGAGTCAGGCATTACTCCAGAAACAGCTTCACTGAACGTAATCGTTATATAAGGTGGATTGGCAATAGGACTCTCTGGTGAGGGAAATATGTCCACTACTGTTGGTGGGGTCTTGTCATCAACTTTATCAGCCCTTACCTCTATATCCATGGCGAAGTCAGTGCTCGTCGACTTATGACTGTTAAAGGCATGGATGGCCAGAACATTTTCTTCCCCGCTTTTTAGGAGAGGAGTTGAAGCACTCAAGTTGTAAACCAGCCACTGCGGCTCGGCAACGACAGTGGAAGAGACGTCGCTGTAACGTCTTTCCCCGGAATTAACATTGTAGCGCAAAACTTCAATACCGTTAATCCAGAGGATAAAACCGTCATCACAAAAAGCGCTTACACTTAAGTTGTCATAAGATGCCTCGGAAAGGAAAAAAGTTTTCCTCATGTAAACGCTACTATAGTTGTTACGCATGTCCGAAAGACGCGTTCCTGAACTGACAGAACCTCCATAATAAAAAGGCATGGTCCCCCTCGTCCACTGGCTGTCATCGAAAGCAGGGGCACGCCATGCAGCCCTTGGG
>JAGVTF010000272.1 GCA_019136955.1 Verrucomicrobiota bacterium | reverse complement strand
GTACAACAGCTTGCCCTCCAAGATACTTTGAAGCAAAAGGGGTGTAATATTCGGCTCATCCTTCATGGGAAAGTAGAGTAAAAGGTTACTTGCTCTTTTCCATTGCTGTGAGTTCTGAATGCGCTGGCAGATAGCTTTGCTTTGGCTTATACGTGCGCTTTCAGAGATTTTTTGGATTTTCTCCTGCATTTCCCTTCGCAGGGTGGCTTTCTCTCTTTGCAAGCTGGACATAAGCTCTTAACAGACAGGTTAACTCCCTCTTTTTTTGAGAATGGCTTCACGCCAGGCACGACTTCGCTCCTTGATCCTTTTCTCTGTACCTTGCTCTGTGGGGGTATAGTAGACATGATCCCTACCCAGATAATCTTGAGGGACAAAGTGCCCAGGAAAATCGTGTGGGTAAAGATAATCCACACCGTGCCCTAACTTACCAGCACCTGAATAATGAGTGTCTCTCAGCTTTTGAGGAACTGGTATTGAAACACCAGAGCGCACATCTTTGAGTGCTGCATCTATTGCTTTTATTACGCTATTGCTTTTATGGGCAGTAGCCACATATATGGCTGCTTCAGCCAGAGGTATTCTTGCTTCAGGCAAACCGATAAACTCTACTGCTTCTGCGGCGCTATTGGCCAGCACAAGAGCCATGGGGTCTGCCAAACCAACATCTTCAGCTGCGCAAATAACAATCCTGCGGGCAATAAAACGGGGGTCTTCACCTGCATGAATCATTTTGGCCAGCCAGTAGAGAGTTGCATCGGGGTCTGAGCCTCTCATTGATTTGATAAAAGCGGACGCCGTGTCATAATGCGCATCCCCTGTTCCATCATAGACGACTGCTTTATGTTGGATGCTCTCCTCTGCAACCTCCAGAGTGATTCGAATAATGCCGTCAGCTCCTGGCGAAGTGGTCAATGCTGCCACTTCTATGGAGTTCAGCGCCTTCCGCGCATCTCCATTTGAAAATCTGGCCAAATGCAGGAGCGCCTCTTTTTCCACCTCAAGCTTCATCTTTCCCAACCCTCTATCGGAGTCAGTGATGGCATTATCCAGAAGCCTTAATATTTCTTGCTCTTTCAGAGGTTTCAATTCAAAGAGCTGAGAGCGAGAAATCAAGGGAGCGTTTACAAAGAAGAAGGGATTATGCGTTGTTGCACCTATCAGCCGAATAACCCCGTTCTCAACATCAGGCAAGAGAACATCCTGCTGCGGTTTACTGAAACGATGAATTTCATCCACAAACAGAATAGTGGGGCGGCCGGTATTATGCAGACGGTTTGTAGCGTTCATCAATACCCGACGCATATCTGCAACATTGGATTCCACCCCGCTCAACCGCTCGAAGTGAGACTTTGTTGAGGTGGCAATCAGGCTGGCAAGAGAAGTTTTGCCCGTGCCCGGTGGACCATAAAAAACCAGTGACTGAATTCGGTCCGCCTCAATGGCACGGTGCAACAAAAGGCCTGGAGAGAGAATATGCTCCTGCCCGATAAACTCAGCCAGAGTTCTGGGCCGCATGCGGGCAGCTAAGGGAGCGGAAAATGCCTTTGAAATACTGGCACCTTCAGCAGGATTGGAGGAAGAGGCTGGAACGGGAAAAACTAGCTTGAGAATATTATCATCAGAGCCATCATGTTGGTGCTGGGGAACATGTTCCATTCCATTCATCGTCGTTCGTAGCCGGTTCAATAAGAAAGTGAACGCAGCAGGTCTAAAAAAAACCCTGCCTTTGCCGTGTGAACAGTTCCTTTGAACTGAACGAGAAACAAATGGGACAGGTCCGACGGGTCATATGTTCCCTGCTCAAAGGCAGGCTTACACATCAACGTCCGCGGCCAGGGTCCCTTTTTATACGTAACTTACGGTTCAAGGTTTTGCTTCGAAGCACGCACAACGCAGGGTAAATATATAAAGCTTTAAGCTAAGTCTAATTGAAAAGAACAGATAGACCGGCTCGCAGCCGAACTAAGAAAGAGTCTACCTGAGATCTGCTTTTTTACAAGCTTAATTGGGCGGATTTCTTGCAGAAAACATTTTCACCCAACACTGCGAGGCAATCGCAATCATTTACTCTTGCTAGAGAATATCTTCAGACTGAATAACGCAATCCAGACGGAGAGATACTTTCACTCTATTTATCCTTGCATCGATACGGCTATAATCTATTTCTCCAAATTTCTGAACCAGCCAAATCCCCAAACCTCCTGGAGAGCGCTCCTCTATTCCACCGGATGTTTTAGGCTGCGGAGCATGAAGAGGATTAAACTCGTGACCATCATCTTCAAACACTATCATCAAATGACTGGATGTGATGCTTAGGCTTAAAAAAATTTCATGTGCCAGATCATCCTTGTAAGCATACTTGAGGATATTCGTACCCATTTCCTCAATGGTAAAGCGCGCTAAATAGAGCGACTGCGGTCCCACCCCTTTTTGGGTTAACCAGGCAACGCTCTCTTCAATAGCCCCCTCAAGGGCGGGCAGTTTGTTACGGAAGCGCTTTTCAAGCTTGTCCAACACTTTTTCCATATTAATCCTCTAACTGGGGCCATTCTCTCAGAGCAAGCATTCGCGATACAAGGAAAAAAGATTTTCTGGAGCTTTTATCATGGGAATCTAAAAACGGTTACGACGCTCCAGGAAGAAAAAC
>JAGVTF010000299.1 GCA_019136955.1 Verrucomicrobiota bacterium | reverse complement strand
GCGTTCTGGGGGCCAGTGGTTTTTTTGTTTTAAAGGCTGATCGCAAGGCAGCTGAAGAGGTCAGTATGCGCACAGCTCTTTGGAATGAAGAGCGTGGCCATTTGGAAGCAGAGCTTAGCCGTGCGCGTGCTGGAATCAGCCATGTGGCTGGGCCGGAGCGTGAAATTACTTCGGGTTTGGACCCTATTGTTCTGGTACAGCGGCTTCGCAGTCTGGGTGATGACAATCGCAAGAGAGTACGTCAGGCTCTTTTTTGTTTCCAAGGGTTGGTAGAAGCTGGGGTCGAATCAATAGAGCCGATCAAAAGCTATTTTTTGAGTGGCGATAATGTGCAGCTTTCGGGTATGGGGCGTGGTTCTGGTGGACCTTTTGGTGAGCAGACGGGTATGCAGGGATTTGCTAACGGAATGCCTATGCCGGGAGGGATGGGAGAACGAATGGGCATGATGGGTGGCATGGGCCGTGGTGGCGGTGTGGTTCCCTCCAGTACACGCCAGGGGCTCATGGAGGTGCTTGGTGATATTGGCGGTGATGAAGCCATCGGGCTTTTGGGCCAATTGGTTCCTACGGCTGCTGATGCATCTGAATTGGTCTATTTATCCAGGGTTCTCCAGGGGATTGATGCAAGTGCTTTTCGTAATGTGACGATAACAACGGCTCGCAATCTTTTGGCTGACAGTCAAATCAATAACTTTGACAAACGGCAGCTTTTTGAATTGTTGTCCCAACTGGGAGATACCGAGTATGCAGCAGCGCTGCAAGATAGCTTGCTTGTTGATGGCAGAGTGGATGGTACGACTTTGGACTTTCTGATACGTTCTTTGGGAGAGGGGGCCATGCCGGCGATCTATAGCAGCTTTATGGACCCGAACATCGGTCAGCCAGACCAGGCGCGCCTGATGGCTTCGGCCATGAACTTTGTCGGCTCCAATGCTCAGGCCAACGAGATGTTCAGCACGGCGCTGGATGCGATTGCTGATAATCCCGGAATGCAGGGGATGATGCTGATGGGCCTTTCTGGAGTCGGGCCTGGAAGTGAAGGTCTCAGTCCGGATGTAGCTCAAAATCGTTTAAACTATTTAGCTACGCTGGAATCACAGTATGCAAATAATCAAAATATGCAAAACCTTTTGAACGGAGTCAGAGAGCAGCTTGAGTACAGCGCCAACCCGGGCGCTTACGCTGAACCGCCACAAATGGACTTTCGCAGGATGCTGGGTGGTGGACCCGGAGGGCGCATGCAGGGTATGGGCGGCAGAGGCCAGAGAGGTGGAGGCGGAGGCCCAGGCAGATAGACCGTTTTCGTTTTCGTAGAACACTCTTTGACAGCGTGCAGGCAAGTGCATGGTAAAGTGCTTGCCTGCACTTTTTAACCCGGGTAGCTCTATCTAAAAAAGAGATTAAAGTCAGGCAGAACAGCTCAGGAAAACAAACTCCGATCTTGAAGCCTGCCTTTTTTTTTCGCATACTTTTCCTCGTATTGGACTATTTGAAAGGGAGAAAACTTTCTGCCTGTAATTGCAGAAAACTAACATGATCTTTTCATGACAAAGAAAGTTAATTTTTATCACAGCCTGGCTTTTCGGCTGTGCCTTTATGTGTTTCTATGCACTTCTCTGATTGTTTCGGGGATCATGTGGTATTTGCATACCAGGGTTCAAAGAGTGATGCAGGAATCTGTATCCCAAGTGGTGGAGAGGCTTAACGAAGAGACAGCAAGCCGAATAACAGCTCTTCTTTCGGGGATGGAAAATGCGACGGAAAGCCTCAAACGAACAGTGGAGCATGGCTATGGAAGCCCGGAGGAGGTTCAGTGGTCCATAAAAAACCTTTTGAGTATGAATCCGGAGCTTTTCTATGGCTCCGCCGTGGCTTTTAAGCCTGGCAGTTATTATGGAACAAATATGGCTTTTTACTCTTACTGGAAGGATGGAGAACTGGTTGAGACCAATCTGAACGACCCAAGCTATAACTATCCTGTGTGGGAGTGGTTTCGCATTCCGGAAAAGGAGCTCCGCCCCAACTGGTCTGAGCCCTACTTTGATATAGGGGGTGGCAATGCCTCCATGTGTACCTATAGCGTTCCGTTTTTCCAGACCGAGCCGGATGGGACAGATACTTTCATGGGAGTGGTAACGGCCGACATGGGGCTGCTGGCAGTTCAAAAGATCATTAATCGCGTCAGAGTCTACGATACAGGCTTTGCGATGTTGGTTTCTGAAGGAGGCAAAATATTGGTATTGCCTGAACATGAAAGGAATGAAGGCGGGTTGTTCTCAGCAGACCTTGTAAAGAGGCAACAGGAGGACCTGGAGAATCTGGCGGTGCTCGTCAAAAGCCAGAAAGATACTGTTGGACGCATCGACGGGTTTATCTCCAGCTCGGGTGAAAAGGTATGGCTTTATCTCTCACAAATTCAAAAAAGCGGCTGGTCCATTCTTTTTGTAGTGACAGAGGCTGAGGTGCTTGATGATCTGGATGACGTCCGGCATATTGCTGCCCAGTCATTTATTTTGGGTCTGGTTGTTTTACTGTTGACAGTTCTTTGGATTTCCAAGAGGTTCACTCATCCCATAGCGGGTCTGGCTGAGGAGACAGGAGAAATTGCCAAAGGGAATCTGGATATCTCTATTCAGCGCCATGGGAGGCGTGATGAAATAGAC
>JAGVTF010000312.1 GCA_019136955.1 Verrucomicrobiota bacterium | reverse complement strand
AGAACCATGTATTGGATTTCTTAGAGCCCCAACCAAATCACGGTTCAGTCTTTCACTTTTGCCGTTACAAGTCAAGAAGTCTGTGACTTGGAGATTGTTATAGGTAAAAGGCTTTTTTAATAAAAAGTATATTTTATAACCTGTTGTTTTTAAGGATGTTGTGATTGTTTTTTGAAACATCATGTTTTATTTGCAGGTTTTTAAGTCTAAAAATTTCTAAAGAATATTTCATCGTATCTAGTTGCGGGAGAAAAAAATCCTTCAAACTTTTTTTTGGTTTCTACCTTACTTTAAAGCATTCAAAATATGCTCCCAGACGAGGTTGATTTCAGCCTGCATATCCCCAAGATGGGCCGTGATGGCGACAACAGTTTCCTTTTCTGGGATAACAATGATGAACTGACCATAGGCGCCATCGGCGCGGAAGGCATTGTGGCGGCAGCGCCAAAGCTGATAGCCATATCCCTGGCGCCAATCGCTGCTTTCCACCGCGGTTTGCTCTGATACCCAGGCAGGTGGCTGGTCTATGTGTGCACGGGTCGCTTCTTCAATCCACTCCTGGCTGAGAAGTTGTTTGCCGTTCCAGGCTCCTTTTTGGAGGAGGAACTGGCCCATTTTGGCCATATCTTCGGTCTTGAGCCAGAGTCCCCAGCCGCCGCAATTGATTCCCTGGGGGCTTTCATCCCAGCGGATGGAGGCGATGCCCAGAGGGCGGAAGAGCCGTGGGTGGAGGTAATCGATGAGCTTTTCGCCGGTTACTTTCTGGATAATCGCGCTCAGGGCATACGTGGCCAGGCTGTTGTAGACAAAGCGGCTTCCGGGCGGATGCTCCAGAGGGACCGCAAGGAACTCCTTCATCCAGTTAGTGCCTTCCACCTGCCGGATGCTTTGGGTGGGGTCTTTATCGTGACCTGTTGACATGGTGAGCAGGTGGCGGATTTCCAGATTTTGCAGATTCTCGGAGAGCGACTCGGGCAGCTCGTCCGGGAAAAAAGAGATGACCTTGTCGCTTACTTTGAGGAGCCCCTCCTGGACGGCAAAACCGATTGCGGTGGCAGTAAAGGTTTTGCTCACCGAGTACATGGCGTGGTTTTTATTGGCGGCCGCATCGCCGAGATATTTCTCCGCGATCACCTTTCCATTGCGGAGCACCATGACGCTGTGAATCTCCTGCTTAGCCTCCTGGATGGCAGTGAGGTAATTTTCGAGCATGTCAGCAGCAACGTTTTCCGCTTCAGGGGTGCTGCGGGGCAACGCTTTGACTGGCTCACTTTCCTGCCCGTAGACCCCTCTGAGGTCGCTGGAGAAAAGCATCCTGGGGTTCTCGTGGTAGAGGAAGAAATCTTCTTTGCAGATGCTCTTCGGATGGGGAGCATAGAAGTGGCGCTCGTGGGCATTGCGCCACATGGTGATAAAAGCGACCGGATGACTTTCGGTGCAGGGGAGTAATGTGCCGGTCCACCAATTTTCGCTGGGGATGGTCTCATAGCCGGTTTCGGTACAGGCGATCGGCTTTTGATGTTTTTTGCCCAGTTCGGTCAAGTAGCTCAGCATCCGGTTCATCCTCTGCATGTACTCCTCGCGGCTGTTATCCCTGACGTGCTGATAGGAATCGTAGCCCAGGATATCGACATAGTCATCGCCCGGATAGCGCTCCATGTAGAGCTCGATGGCTCGGGCGATATCGTTTGAAGGGGAGTAGGCGTAGAGGAGGTGGTCGCAGCCTTTTTGCCGGAGCCGGTCGCAGGTCAGCCGCCAGAGCGCTTTGAACTGCTCGGCCGTGCAGTTATCCTGGCCCCACCAGAACCAACTGCCGGTATGCTCATGCCAGGGGCGGAAGATAACGGGGATTTTGGTGGAGTCGGGTGCGCGCAGCGAGTTGAGGCACTCGGCGGCATTATCGAGCCAGCCCAGGAATTTATCGTGCAGGTCGCCACCCGGGAGGATCGATTCCACTACCTTTTTATCTTTCACATCCCAGGAACTGCCGCCGGTCAGAGGGTTATCGATATGCCAGCAGACCATGTTAATACCGCCGCGGAGATAGTGGGCAATGATCTCGGAGCGGAGAACTTCAAAAGGGACGCCGTTGATGTTGTTATTATTGCCATGTTCGATTTTACCTATATCCCATCCGATGACGGCAGGGTAATCTCCGCAAACGCTCTCAACGTCGCTCCGTGAAGCTTTATCCGATACTGTGGTGACTCTCCAGCCGACACCGTAGGCGGTGGATTCATGATGGCCAAAAAGGATTCCTTTTTCCGGAGCTTTCTTCAGGTAAAGGAGAAGGTTTTGGGTTTGCGGGGTGAGTGAAAAAGCGTTTGTGCTTTGTTGTGATATTTCTGCCCAGAGCCCCGGACAGAAGAGAAGCGCCCAGGCGCTGAAGGTTGTGAGCATTTTAAAAGCGTTTACGTGAAACTTAATCATCGCTTTCATTGTAGCAGGCTACGGATATGAAGGCACTAAAAAAGAGGTATCCTTGCTTTGAGGATATCCTTTTGCTAGGATGATCGGCCGGTATGTTGGATGTCAAAATAATCCGTGAAAAAACAGATTGGGTTTCTGCTCGGCTGGCAGCTCGTAATGCTGGAGATGAGGTTCACATTCAGGAGATTATCAACCTGGATGAGGCGCGCCGCAAGATTCTCTCCGAAGTGGAAGCTTTGAGGGCTCA